>NZ_JAHLPK010000010.1:0-126278 GCF_018917875.1 Acetanaerobacterium sp. MSJ-12
GCTTGACCTTGTGAAGCAGTTCTCATTCAGTCTATTCCCCTTTATTCAGTTTTCAAGCTGTATTTTTGCAGAAGGAGCCGGGCGGAAGTCCGGCGGGCTGCGAAGCAGTTTATTTAGGCACCATTAGCTCAGTTGGTAGAGCAACTGACTCTTAATCAGTGGGTCCCGGGTTCGAGTCCCTGATGGTGCACCAAAAGCGATTGTAGAGTGAGTTGACGGGGACATTTTTCGTATTTTGCGAAGCAAAATCAAAGTCCTTGAGACTTTGAGGAAAATGTCAAAATCAATTGCTCTGCAATTGATTTGGCCCGTTGGTCAAGCGGTTAAGACACCGGCCTCTCACGCCGGTAACGGGGGTTCGATTCCCCCACGGGTCACCAGGAATAATGACGGCGAAAGTCGTTCATTATATACAGACAGATGCAGTGCTTTGCGAAAGCAAAGACAAAGTTCGGTGGACTTTGAGGCAGATGTCAAGGCCACTTGCAGAGCAATTGGCGAAGTCGGTGTTGATGGCGCGTAGGATCCACCCGTTCCCATCCCGAACACGGAAGTTAAGCTACGCAGCGCTGAAGATACTTGGTGGGAAGCTGCCTGGGAAAATAGGGCGATGCCGACACAAATATTCCTCCTTAGCTCAGTTGGTAGAGCATGCGGCTGTTAACCGCAGGGTCGTTGGTTCGAGCCCAACAGGGGGAGCCAAAAGTAGAGCACCCAAACAGGTGCTCTTTTTTTGGCTCCGGACCAGTCTCCTTCTGATCAAAAAGGGAAAAGCCCCCGCACTGTCATGACAGTGCGGGGGCTTTTTTGGTGCTGTGCCAATCCGCAGCGCGCCAGTTCAATCTTCTATCTGCCCGCTGTCAGCTTCTCTGTCTTTTGATAGGGGGGCGTGAGGAGCGCCGCTGGACAGTTTTTTTGGAGAGGGTGCCGCCTCACCGCAGTTATGTATAGTGCCGAAAACCCGGCTCAATCCGACCCTTCGCCCCCTCTGTTTATCAGGTACTCTTTACTTTTTGCGGGCCAGGATCAGCAGGAAGCTGGGCTTGTGGTACTCCTTCTCAAAGAAGGGATACTGCGCCACCAACTCGGGAGAGGGAAGGGGCTCTTCCATCCGCTCGACGGCGAGCCCGGCGTCCGTCAGGGCGTTGATGAGCTGTGAAAAGGTGCGGTGGTACTTGACCACTCCGTCCACAAACCAGGTGATCTCTCGCTTTCCCGGGCGGCCGTAGTCGTTTAGAGGATGGTAGAGGGCCCTTCCATCTTCCCCATATACCCAATAAGGGGCGGTCTCGTCGATGTGACAGGTGCCGATGGGGTGTTCTTGAGAGAAGAGGAAAACGCCGTCGGGCCGCAGACAGTCGGCCACACTCTTTGCCAGGGCGGCGAAATCCTCCACATAGTGGACGGCCAGCGAACTGAGGATCAAGTCAAAGCGCTGTCCCAGCTCCCCGATTCGGCTCATGTCCATCTGCTCAAAGCGAATCCCGCGGCCCCCGTTTTCCCGCTCTGCGGCCGCCAGCATCCGTTGGGAGAGGTCGATCCCCGTCACCGAGTGGGCACCCCGCTGCGCGCAGAGGGCGCAGACCTCCCCAAAGCCGCAGCCCAGGTCCAGTACATCCTTTCCCGCGGGATCCGGCAACAGGGAAAGGAGAGCTGGGTGTTCCAGCAGAACATTGTAGTTGACCGGGTTTTCCCGCAGAGAGCGGTATCCCTCGTAAAAATCGGGGTGGTCATAGATGTTTTGCAGCTTGTCCATAACAGCCTCCTCCGTCTTGGTGTTTAGCCGAGTAAAACCAAGTATAGCACAGCGGAAAAGAAAAGGGAAGCGAAAATATCCGATAGGCACAAAAATGAATGTACTAAAAAAGAAAAAATAGTGAATGATTGCACTTGTCCTCTCTTTCCTGTATACTAATTTCTATCGGGCTTTTGGGGGCGCGGCGCTCCAAAAGGCCGAAGGCGATACCTGTCCGGTCCGTGTGCCGGCCCGATCTGCAAGGAGGATACAGATGCAGCTATTCAAACGGCGGCTGGGGGGAGATCCCTCCGCCCACCCGCCCTATATTCCCGGCGACCTCACCACCGGCCCGCCGGGGAAAACCCTCTTTTTCTTCATGATCCCCATCCTCATCGGCAACATCTTTCAGCAGTGCTACAACCTGGCCGACACCATCATTGTAGGGCAGTTTGTGGGGGCGGGCGCCCTGGCGGCAGTCGGCGGGGCCGGCCCCATCTTTTATATGGGAACCATTGTCTCCTCCAGTTTTTCGGTGGGGGTTGCCGTTGTCACCGGCCAGTTTTTCGGTGAAGGCCGCCGCAGAGAAATCAAGGACATCTTCAGCACTTCGGTCCTCTTTACGGTCGTCACCTCCATCCTCATCAGCGTTTTAGGGGTCCTTTTTACCCCTGCACTCCTCCGCTTTCTCAACACACCGGAGGACGTCTTTGCCGACAGCGTCACCTATCTCACCATCATTTTTATCGGCTTTCTCTTCATCTTCCTGGTCAACATCGGCGGCAGTCTTTTCAACGCCCTGGGCGATTCGAAAACGCCCCTTTACTGCATGGCTGCCGGGGGCCTTCTCAACATTGTCCTCAACCTCTGGTTTGTCATTGGCTTTGGCTGGGGGGTCTTTGGCGTGGCCCTGGCCACCGTCATTGGGCAGGTGTTCACCTGCGCCATCGGTTTTCCCCTGCTGATGTGCCGCATCGCCCGCCTGGGCGACGGGCAAACAGGGCTGCGCCACGGGTTCGGCCGCTTTCGGGCCGACCTGCTGGGGCTGATCGTCAAGCTGGGGGCCTCTTCCGCCCTGCAGGGGATCGTCCTCTCGGTGAGCGGGCTGCTCATCCAGGGCATCATCAACAGCTTTGGCAGCCTCTATATGGCGGCCTACACCTCGGCCCAGAAGATCGAGCTCTTCCTCACCCTCCCCATCTACAACCTGCACAACGCCCTCTCCAACTACAGTGCCCAAAACATCGGCGCCGGCCGGCTGAACCGGGTCAAGCAGGGGTATCGGGTGAGCATCCTCTGGTCGATGATCTTCTGTGCCGCCATGGCGGTCATCCTCTTTTTGTTTGGGGGGAATCTCATCGGCATCTTTATCAAGGCCGAGAGCGATGGCGCTGTCATCCAGGTGGGGACCCAGTACCTGCGGATGCTCTGCATCGCCTACTTCCCCATGTCCTTCATGTTTATGAGTGAAGGGCTGCTGCGGGGGGCGGGCGACGTGCTGGCCGTCTCCTTCATCACCGCCGGAGGGATGCTCTTTCGCATGATCGCGGCATACAGCTTTGCCTCCCTCCTCGGGTTTTATACGGTGGCAGTGGCCTACTTTTTCAGCTATACCTCCGAGTCCATCCTGGCCTACATCCGGGTCCGCTCCGGCCGATGGCGGGAGAAAGCCGTCACCGGTGGCGTGTCTCCTGTGGCCGAGGGGAACGACGCCCTCTGACATACCCAAATCTTTAGAAACAACTGTCAAGACAGAGAAAGCCCCCTGCTCATTGCGAGCAGGGGGCTTTCCCCGGAAAGTATGAAAAAGTGGCGCCAAGTGCCATCTGGTCGGCTGGTTTTAGTGGAGGGTCTCCACCGAAATTTTGTCGTAGTTTTTGTTGTAGGTGACCTCCTGCTTGCTGATCTTCTCCTCCAACAGGTCGTTGAAGAGGGCGTCCTTGCAGGCGGTCACCAGGGAGTCGTGGTTCTCGTCGATATAGCTCTGGTCGATGGGCAGCTTTTTGATGATGTGATAGCCGTACGAGGTCTTGACCACGTCGCTGATCTCTCCCTCGGCCAGGGCAAACGAGGCGTCTTCAAACTCCTCCACCATCTCGCCGGGGCCAAAGTAGTAGCCGTCCTCGGTCAGGCCGGGGTCCTCGTTGTACTGGCTCACCAGGGTGGCAAAGTCCTCGCCGCTGCGGGCCCGCTCCAGGATCTCCTGGCTTAAGGCCTCGGCGTTCTCGGTCTCGTTGGTCACCAGGACATGGCTCACGTGGGCGTATCGCTTCTGCAAGAACTCGCCCAGCACCTCGTCGGTGACCTCCATGGTGCCGCCCTCGCCAAAGAGGTGGTTTTCGACCTTTTGTTGCAGGTAGCTGGTCTGCATCAGCTGCAGGTAGAGGTCCTCGGTGAGGTAGGCGGATGTCATCGCCTCCTGAAAGGCCTCTTCCGAGTCGTAGCTCTCTTTGACAGAGGCCAGCTGGCTGTCGGCGCTGGCCTTCTCCTCATCGCTGAGGGAGAGGCCGTACTCGTCCGCCAGGGCGCGGATGGCGCGGTTGGACTGCAGCGCCTTGAGCACGTAGTCGGAGAGCTGGGCCCTGACCTCGTCCTGCCCTTCCCAGGCGGTGTCATCGCCGTTGTCATAGCCGTATTTCATGTTGAGGAAGTAGTAGCGGTACTCGTCCATTGAGACCTTGTCCCCGTCGATGGTCATGACCACCGGCATGGAGACGCCCTTGCCGTCCACCACGAGAGGGGAGTTTTTGGCCCCGCAGCCGGTCAGGGCGGCAAGGGTCAGTAGAGAGGCGGCGCCGACGGCGGCGACGCGCTGAAAATGCTGGGAAAGATGCATGTGGTTTCTCCTTTACTCTGTGGTTGGGTACGCCTTTAGCTTACCCAACCAATGTGTAGACTGTGTGAAAAGTGCGAAAATCCTTTGCGAAATGAGCGTCAATCTGCAAAAAAAGCGGATAAACCCCGAGTAATATCCAATTCTGTGGAATTCTGATGGGTGAGTTTTCCACAGCTGTGGAATTCGATGTTGAAAACACCGGTGCCATGGGAATTGTCGCTGCGAGAATTGCGAAAGTTTTCCACACCCAAAGGGCAATTGCAAGAGAACAAAGTTTTTGGTATACTATTTGTAAATATTGCACCAAGACCACCGGCTCTCTGGCCGGGGGAAAGGACTTTTCATGACGCATTACAAATCGACCAGCCGCTCGCGGCGTTTTGCTCTCGTTCCAGTGCTGCTTGCGCTGTTGGGCTCTTTGGCTTTGGCCCTGCCCGCGCAGGCAGCTGACGCCCTCTACCGCTTCACCCACAACGGGCAGGACCTGTTGGCGGTGGGAACGGTCACCTCGGTGGGGGAGGGGAGCATCACCTTTTCCATCAGCGAGATCCCCAAGAGCTCCTCCTCCATCGGCGGCGGGAGCAGCCCCCTGCCCTCCAGTGAGGTCCGCCGCGAAATCAAGGTGGAGAGGGGAGAGGCCTTGCGGGACCTGCAGCCGGGGGACGCGGCCATCCTCTCTTTAAAAAAGAAGATGTGGGGCGGCTTTGTCCTGGACAACGGCGCCTACCGGCTGGACAGCACCGCCCTGCCGGTCCAGGCCTCCACCCTCGCAGGGGAGGAGAACGCCGAGACGGCGGCGGTGACCTTCTTTGTCAACTCCCGCGGGGTCTTTTGCGAGTTTGCCTTTGAGGGGGACGACGGGCGGGTCGCCCTGACCTACAAGGGGCAGGACTACCTCATCTACGACCGGGCGGCCGGGGGGATCCAAAACCCGCAGATACCGGGCACCCCCAACCGCCTGCCCACCGAGCCCAAGGGGGACGACTGGTTTGCCAACTGGCAGTCTCCGGCCGTTCTCATCGGCATTCTGGCGGTGGCGGCCGGCGGGGCGATCGCCCTGCGCGTCCTCTTTAAAAAGAGAAAGCGCAGGCACACCATCTACCTCAAATAGCGGCGGCTGCCGGGCGGAAAGCGAAAAAATGCCGCCAACCTTGCGGGCGGCGGCATTCAAAAGCCTGAGGGGTGCTTTTGAGGAGGATAGTGCAGTCCTAAAAACATTTGCGGCATTGTCTTTAGGCTTGTTCTTATTATAGCCCTGAAGCCCAATTTGTTGTGAATGATATGTTAATAAAAGGTGAAAAAACCTGAGTGATCATTTGAACTTTAGAGAGAGGTGAGAGACGTGGAAAAGGTGGAGCGAAAAAAGCGGGAGCTGCTGGAATTTTTGTACCGCCAGGTGGGGGAGGGCATCCCCCCCTCGGTGCGGGAAATCTGTGCGGCCATGGGCTTCAAATCGACCTGCACCGCCCACAAGTACCTGAAGATGCTCGAGGAGGACGGCGAGATCGAGGTGGTTCACGGCTCAAACCGGGGCATCCGCATCACTGGGCGGCACACCGCCGCCATCCCTCTGCTGGGCACAGTGGCGGCTGGCACCCCCATCCTGGCCCAGCAGGATATAGAGGACTATATCGTCAGCGACCTGCGGGGCGAAGGGCTCTTTGCCCTGCGGGTCAAGGGAGACAGCATGATTGGCGCCGGCATCTTCGAGGGGGACATCATTCTGGTGCAGCAGACCCCTGAAGCCCGCGACGGGGAGATCGTGGTGGCCCTGATCGAGGACGAGGCCACCGTCAAGCGCTTTTATCGGGAGCCGGGCGGCCGCGTCCGCCTGCAGCCCGAAAATGACCGCCTGTCCCCCATCTACCCCGACACTGTGGCCATCCTGGGCCGGGTGGTGCGGCTCATCCGCAATTACTGAAGAAAGTTGACAGAGGAGAGGCTGCCCCAGTTTGTTGCTGGGGTGGCCTCTGCATTTTTAGTGCGTTGTCTGCCCTTTTGTTACGGGCTTTGCCTGCGCGCCGGACAGCGCCGTCTTCTTGTGCTTTGCTGCGGGGAGAGGGTGCTCTTTGCTCTCCCCCTCAGGCTGCCCTGTCCTGTACCGGTAACGGGGAAAGGGAGGGACTTTTTCCCCGGCGAGCGCTGACCACAGGCAAGCACGGGGTGAAGGGCCCCATCACCTCTGGCGGCTGTCGGGAGAGAGCGGGCCCGTGCTGAGATGGGGAAAGGCACGCCGCCCTCGGTATCTTGGGGGGATGTTGCACTTCTCTTTCCACAGGCTTTGTCCTTTGCCCCTGCGCGGCGTCGATGCCGCCTCCTCGCGCTTCGCTGCGGGGAGAGGATCGCGTTTCCCCTACAGCCGTACTGTGCCGGCAGAGAGGAAAGGCCTTTTCCCATGTTGGACCCTGGCTGCAGACAATCGAGAGAGAAGGGAAGCTTTTCCCCCCTATCGCTCTCGCTGGCCGTCGGAAGAGAGTAGACTTGGACTGAGATGGGAGAAAGCCGCGCTGGCCTCTACATTTCGGGGGCTGTGCTTTCTTTTTTGGGGATTTTGCCCCTGCGCGCTGTCCGCGCTGCCTCTCCGCACTCCACTGCGGGGAGAGGTCGGCCTTTTTCCCCCGTGCCCCTCCTTTCCACCCCATGCCGGCGGTGGGGAAAGAGCCCTTTTCCCGGCGGGTTCTGGCAGCGGGCAATTGCGGGGGAAAGGTGTCGACCCTTTCCCCTCACCGGCTGCCGGGGGGGCGGTATGGCCCCTAGCTGAAATAAGGGGAAAGCAGCACTTCTCCCTGCGCTTTTGAGGCCCGTGCCCGCCTGTGAAAAGACGGTACAGCTGATAAGTGGGTAAAAGGAGAAAAGAGAGGCTAGATTTGGCGCTTGCGATGAATTTTTTGACTATTTTTTGTGAGATATTTTTGCTTTTTTAGGCGTGGCGGTGTATAATAAGACAGTTAAAGGGCTTGTACAGCCGGACGAGGGGAGATCACACTTCCGCCGGCTGCTTTTCCTGCCGCGGGCAGCGAGCCAAAACCGTTTGACAGCCAGCCATTCTTGGGGAGGAACACAGTTTGACTAGAAACGATTTGAGAAATATTGCCATTATTGCCCACGTCGACCACGGCAAGACCACCCTGGTAGACGAGATGCTCAAACAGGGCGGCATCTTCCGCGAAAACCAGGTGGTGCGCGACCGGGTGATGGATTCCGGCGCCCTGGAGCGGGAGCGCGGCATCACCATTCTCTCCAAAAACACCTCGCTCTTTTACAACGGGGTCAAGATCAACATCATCGACACCCCGGGCCACGCCGACTTTGGCGGCGAGGTAGAGCGGGTCTTGCAGATGGTGGACGGCGTGCTGCTGCTGGTAGACGCCTTCGAGGGCCCTATGCCCCAGACCCGGTTCGTTCTGGAGCGGGCGCTGGCCCTGGGCCACACCATCATCGTGGTGGTCAACAAGGTCGACCGCCCCGACGCCCGCCCCGAGGAGATCGAGGACGAGGTGCTGGAACTGCTTTTGGACCTGGACGCCAGCGAGGAGCAGCTGCAGAGCACCTTTGTCTACTGCTCTGGCCGGGAGGGGACCGCTTCCCTGGACTACAGCGACCTGGGGGACAACCTGATCCCCCTCTTCAACGAGATCATTGAAAAGGTGCCCGCCCCCAAGGGCGACCCCGAGCTGCCTCTGCAGATGCTGGTCAGCTCCATCGACTACAACGAGTACGTGGGCCGCATCGCCATCGGCCGCATCAAGCAGGGCACCATCAAACAGGGGCAGGAGGTGGTGGTCACCAACTACCACGGCGACCAGACCCCCCGCCGGGGCAAGGTGGTCAACCTCTACCAGATCGACGGCCTGACCCGCGACGCGGTGGACAGCGCCCAGTTCGGCGACATCGTCTGTGTCTCCGGGGTGGAGAACATCACCATCGGCGACACCATCTGCGCCCCCGATGCGCCGGAGCCGCTGCCCTTTGTCAAGATTTCCGAGCCCACCATCGAGATGACCTTCTCGGTCAACGACAGCCCCTTTGCCGGGAGAGAGGGCAAATACGTCACCTCCCGCCAGCTGCGCGACCGGCTCTTCAAAGAGCTGCTCAAGGACGTCTCCCTGCGGGTGAGCGAGACCGACACCACCGAGAGCTTCAATGTGGCCGGGCGGGGCGAGATGCACCTCTCCATCCTCATTGAGACCATGCGCCGGGAGGGGTATGAGCTGCAGGTCAGCACCCCTCGCGTCCTCTTCCACGAGGAGAACGGCAAGCGGATGGAGCCCGTGGAGCGGGTGACCATCGACGTGCCGGAGGAGTGCGTAGGCAGCGTGATGGAGAAGATGGGCACCCGCAAGGGCCAGCTGGTGGAGATGCACCCCACCGGCAACCGGATGCGGCTGGAGTTCCTGATCCCCTCCCGCGGCCTCTTCGGCTACCGCAGCGAGTTCTTGACCGACACCAAGGGCGAGGGCATCCTCAACACCATCTTCGAGGGGTATGAGGAGTACAAGGGCGAGATCCCCACCCGCCAGGTGGGCAGCTTGGTGGCCTATGAGACCGGGACCGCCGTCACCTACGGCCTCTTCAATGCCCAGGAGCGGGGCACCCTCTTCATCCCCGCCCAGACCGAGGTGTACGAGGGGATGATCATCGGCTCCAACCCCAAGGCCGAGGACCTGGTGGTCAACGTCTGCAAGACCAAGCACCTGACCAACACCCGCGCCTCTGGCTCCGACGACTCGCTGCGGCTGACCCCGCCCCGGGTGATGAGCCTGGAGGAGTCGCTGGAGTTCATCTCCGACGACGAACTGGTGGAGGTCACCCCCGAGTCGATCCGCCTGCGCAAGAAGATCTTGAACAATCAGCAGCGGGCCAAGATCACCCACCGCAAATAAGAGAGCGAGCGATTATCTGCTCCGGCGCACAGAAAATCCTGTGCGCCGGAGCTTTTTCTTGCCCAAAAGGGAGAAATTCTGCCGCCGATGCCCCTTTTGGGAGAGGCATCTTGCCAAGCAGAGGGCTTTTCTGTATGATAGAGAAAGGAAAGGGGAGATCGGTTTGCGTCGGGAAAAATCGTGTGGCGGGGTGGTGTACACCAGGGAGGGCGGCCAGCTTCGCTTCCTACTGATTCGGCATAAAAAGGGCGGCCATTGGGCCTTTCCCAAGGGGCACATGGAGGCCGGCGAGAGCGAGCGGCAGACGGCCCGCCGGGAGATTTTGGAGGAGACCGGCGTACAGGTGAAGATGCAGGGCAAGTTTCGGGAGAGCGTGGCCTATGATATCGGCACCATCATCCACAAGACGGTGGTCTACTTCCTCTGCGAGATCGTGGGGGAACCCGAGGTCACCATCCAGGAGGAGGAGATCTCCGACTACGCGTTTTTCGGGCCGGACGAGGTGCCGGGGCACCTGACCTACTCCAACGACAAGCACACCTTTGCCAAGGCCTTACGATATATAAAATCTCGCAATTTGGCTTGACAACGGTCGGCAGCCGGTGTATTATATATAAGCACGTTACAAGCGCCAATAGCTCAGCTGGATAGAGTGTCTGACTACGAATCAGAAGGTCGGGGGTTCGAGTCCCTCTTGGCGCACCAAGCAAGCCGCTCATGATTTTTTTGTGAGCGGCTTGCTTTTTTGTATCTGCCAAAGGGCGTGCGGCAACGCCTTAACTGCCCTGCCCACTGGCACAGAATAGAGAAAAATGAAAAAGAGCCATAGGTTTTTCTATGGCCTTTTGTTTTTGCAGCGGGTTTGAGGCGCATGTTGCAACGAAACCGCTGGAGGCCGTATCTGCTCCCCTTCAAAACAGAAGGGAGACCGGCCGATGGCTTTTTTAGCGGATCTGGGGGGAGCCGGCAGGGCCCTACCGCCATCGCCTTCAGCAGCCGGAAGGGAGGGGAAGAGGAGGCGATTTTGCCTTATGAGAAGAGGGAGTTTTTTGGAGGAGAAGGGAAAACGAGGAGAGCAGCTGCGCTGCAAATGTCAAGTCTTGTCTGCACAGGGAAAAGTCGGTATACTATCTTCTCGTGGCATCACGCGAAAGGACTGATTTTTGGTTTGCAGTTGATTGAAGAGGTATTTACAAAAGAGGTATACGCGCCCTTTGTGCGCTATTGCCAGCTCCACCACCTGCGGGAGATGGAGGACCTGCGCGGGTTCTCCCCGGCAGAGGCGGCGGGGTGGCCGGGGGTGACGCCGGCCTTGCAAAAGCGGGTGGGGCTGCTGTTGAGCACGTACTGGAGCCGCCACCCCCAAACACCGGCCCCCGCCCCGAAAAGGGAGCCGCTGGAAGAGCGGGTGCGGGCCCATTTTGAGGAGAACGCCCACCGGGTGGTCCGGCTCTCTGAACTGACGCCGATTGCCGGCGGACTTGGGCAAAAGGAACTCGCCCGGATGTTGGAGCGGGTGGACTGGTGCAGCTGCCTGGACAAAAACAGCTATTTTTACACCAGCCCCAAAGGGGAGGCAAGCCGGTAAAACCGGTTGCCATCGGTCTGACCTGCTGGTATGATAGAGGGGAAAACAGAGCGGCGGCAGCGCCGCCTGAACGGAGGGAACAGGATGCAGAGAGTGTACTGGATCCGCCACGCCGAATCGGACCACAGCGTTCACAGCGACGCCCTGCGGCCCCTGACTGCCAGGGGCCTGGAGGGGCGGCACAGGGTGGAGGAGTACCTGGCCGGCCACGCAGTGGGGGCGGTCCTCTCCAGCCCTTACCGGCGGGCCTACGACACGGTACAGCCCTTTGCGGCCAGCCGGGGGCTGCAGGTCCTCTGCGACGACCGCTTTCGGGAGCGCCGGGTGGCGGGCGAAGGGGAGTGGATCGAGGACTTCTCCGACTTTTCCCCCCGCCAGTGGGCCGACTTTTCCTACCATCTGCCGGGGGGAGAGTCCCTCGCCCAGGTGGAGGAGCGGATGGTGGAAGGGCTGCAAGACGCCCTGGCCGCCCATCCCGGAGAGGATCTGGTGATCGGCACCCACGGCACCGCCCTCTGCGTGCTGATCCACCACTTTGTGCCCGCCTTCGGGCTGGAGCAGTTTGCCGAAATGGTGGAAAAGCTGCCCTGGGCGGTCTGCATGACGTTTAAAGAGGGGCGCTTTTCCGGGTGGGAGGTCGCAGACATCTCCTATTGAGAGAGGTCTGTTGTTGCCTGAGCGCAGAAAAAGAGGTCTGGGAATCTTCCCAGACCTCTTTTTTTAGATGTTCCGCCGCCAAGGGGAGGGCACGCAAGGCGTTCTCACGCGGTGACGGAGATTTGTTGCAGGGGATTACTCGGAGACCTTTTTCAGGCCCAGGTCTTTGGCAGCCAGCTCCAGAGCGTCTTCCAGGGTCCCGCAGATGCAGGGGAAGGTGCCGGTCATCATCAGGTTGACCATCTTGCCCCAGTCCTCGATGAAGGCGCCGTCTTTGTCGTAGGCCTTTTTGATGACCTTGCCGTCGGGGGTGGTCTCCTCTTTCCAGGTGACCGGGCCGTAGTACTTGTCGACAGCGGTGATCATGTCCTCCTCGTCGTAGTAGGCGTAGACCTTTTTGCCCTTGGCGTAGGCGTAGACGGCCTCCCACACGGTGCCGGCGTCGGGCTCGGAGCCACGGAAGTGCTTGAAGTTGGCGAAGACCAGCTCGCAGCGCTCCAGCCGCTTGATGTTCATCCAGCAGACTTTGTCGGAGGTGACGGGGGGCTCGATGACATCGGGGAACTCCTCATTGGGCAGGGGGGTCAGGCCGTACTGTTTGCAGAGGGCCTGCTTCTGGGCTTTGACCTCTTCAAAATCGGGGTAGAAGCAGTCGGGGCCGGCAAGGAAGGTGTAGATGGGTTTGTCCATGATAGTGACTCCTTTTCTTTTGTTGTATGTATTTGAAAAGCCCGGAGGGCATTTCAGACGAGATTCAGTTCTGCTCTGAGAAGATGGGGTTTTTGCGCAGGTGCTCCCGCAGCTCTTCCCGGGTGGGGACCTGGGCGCGAATGCCCTCTTTGGCGCGGGAGAGGAAGGCGGCGGCCTGGGCGTAGATGGCGGCGCTGTACAGCTCCTCCCCGCGGTTGAGGGCCAGGGCGAGGGCGGCGATAAAGATGTTGCGGTCGCCGTTTTTGTCGATCTCCATCCCCATTTCGGGCTGCCCCAGGGTCAAGAATTCGTTCCCGGTGGCGATGAGCACCCCGTCGGCCCCGTACTTGAGGATGGCGGTGCGGGCCCCCCGCTCCAAGAGGGTGGAGAGGGCCAGGCGGGCGGTCTTGAGATCGGGCTCCTGCCGGCCGGTGAGGGTGCAGACATCCGCCTCGTTGGGGAGGACGATGTCGACAGAGGGGTAGAGTTCCAGCGGCAGCCGCTCCACCGGGGTGGCGGAGAGGAGGACAAAGGCCCCGTGGCGCTTGGCCATGGTCGCGGCCTCGGTCACCGCACAGGCGGGCAGCCGGTTGGAGATCACCACCGTCTTTCGCCCTTCAAAGAGAGATTCAAATTCTGCCAGATCGCCCGGCCGATAGCTGTCGTTGGCCCCGGCGCTGTAGATGAGGGAGGGGGCCTGTTCCCCGCTGACGCGGTGGACAAAGATCATCCCCGAGGGGACGCCTTCTGCGACGGTGATCCCCCGCACGTCCACCCCGCGACTGCGCAGGGTCTCGGTCATGGTCTGGCCAAAGGCATCGTCGCCCACCCGTCCCAAAACGGCGGCGCGTCCCCCCAGCAGCACCGCGGAAACCGATTCGCGCGAGGCGGTGCCGTCGGTCTCCAGCCGGGTCTCGTCGGCCTTGATGGTGTCCCACAGGGTGGGTGCGGCGGGCAGGTAGAGGGAGACCCCCATATTGATGGTTCCCACAAAGAGTATTTCTTCTTCCATACTTCCTCCTCGGCGGCTTTTCGGCGACCGGTCTGGCCGGGCCTGCCGGCAGTCGGGGCGTTCCCCCTGTTACAGGGTGCTCTTGCGCACGGTCAGGGTGTGGCGGAGGCACTCGCTCTCCACTGGCTGACCCTTGATTTTTAGCAGCAGTTTTTCAGCGGCCTTGGCGCCGATCCGGTACAGGGGCTTGGACATGGTGGTCAGCCCGGGGTAGGTGGCGGTGGCCAGGACGCTGTCCTCCAGGGAGAGGATGGCGCAGTCCTGCGGCACCCGCACCCCCCGGTTTTGCAGGGCGTGCTGCACCCCCAGCGCCTGCCCGTCGCAGACGGCGACGATGCCGGTGGGGCCGTATAACTCGTCGGCCAGGGAGTAGCCCAGGGCGAACCCGGCCTGGTAGGTGTTGGGGCCGGTGAGGACCCGCAGGCGGGCGCCGGTGTCCTTCAGGGCGTCGGCACAGCCCTTGTTGTAGGCCATGTCAAAGCCGGGGACAGTGACCAGCACCACCGTTTTGGCCCCCTTTTGCTGCAGGTAGGCCGCCGCCTCCCGCGCCGCGTCGTAGCGGCTGGAGTAGACCGCGGGGAGCCCGGCCATGGGGAAGCATTCGGCCAGCACGGCGGGCAGGCCGCTGGCCTCGGTCTTGCGCTGGGCCTCCTCGCTCAGGTGCAGGCCCAAAACCGCCCCCGCGGCCCCGGTGGAGATCATCTCGGGGAGGACCCGGTCCAAGTAGTCGGCGTCTGTCTCCGCGCAGTAGAGAAGCACCGGCACTGAGGCGGCGCTGGCGGCGTCGCAGGCCCCGCCGGCCAGGATGTTCCAGACCGGGGACATGATGTCCGACACCACCAGGGCGATGGCGCCGGTCCCCTTGCCGGAGAGGGCACGGGCGCTGAGGTTGGGGCGATACCCCAGCTCCTCAGCCGCCCGGCGCACCCGGGCCTTGGTGGCGGTGGAAATGCTGGGGGAGTCGTTGAGGGCGCGAGAGGCGGTGGAGATATTGACCCCCGCCAGCTTGGCCACCTCTTTTAAGGTTGCCACGGGCACTCCTCCTTTCTCTAGAAACAGTTGCACATCTGTGCAATCAGTTGCATTCTGTTCAAAGGATACTCTTTTTTTGCATTTCCTGTCAAGAGGGCAGGGGGCGTTTTTTGCAAATAGCCGACAAAATCGGCATATTGGTCGGAAAGGCGCAATGTTTTTTGTGAAAATATGTATTGACAAAGGGAAGGGGAGAGTGATAAAGTTGACAAGAATAAAAATTGTGAAAGTTGTGCAATCGGTTGCGCAACCGTGAGGAGTTGTATTGCACGTGACCAATCAAAAGAGAAGGAGTGTGACGGCGGTCTTTGTCATCGTCTTTATGATGGCATTTGCCCTGTCCGGCGGGATGTTCAGCACCGCCCTCCCCAAAATCATTGAAACCTACAACCTGTCCCTGGAACAGGCCTCCCTCTTCTCCATCTTCCAAAGCGGGGGAATGCTGCTGGCCAACTGCTTCACCGCCCTGGTGGTGGACAAACTGGACAAGAACAAGATGCTGGGTGTCATGTTCCTGCTGATGGGCGGCTTCCTCTTCTGCATCGGCTCGGTGCCCCCCTTCGTGTTGATCTTGCTGCTCTTTGTCCTCATGGGCATTGTCTCCAACGTGGTCAACAACGCCTGTTCCTCCTACATGTCCGACCTCTACGGCGACCAGCGGGCCCGCTACATCAGCATCCTCCACGCCTTTTTCGGCCTGGGCTCCCTGATGGGGCCCCTCTTCATCGGCCAGCTCACCCGGATGGGCTTTGTCTGGAACAATGCCTACACCACCCTGGGCCTGGTGATCATCTTCATCTCGGTGGCCTACTTCCTGACCATGCTGGTCATCAAGCGTCCCATCCCCGAGGTGCAGAACATCGACGACTCGGGCAAGCGGCTGAAGACCCCCTATAAAAAGATGCTGCGCTCCCCCAAGATGCTCTCCCTCTGCGCGGTGAGCTTTCTCTACGCCGGCTTTCAGGTGTACAACACCTGGCTGCCCACCTATTTGAACAACAAAAACCCCGACCTGTTCCCCATTTCCTTTTGCTCCACCGTGGTGGCCTGCTTCTCGGTGGGGATGATCGTCAGCCGGCTCATCAACGGCTACATCTCCAAGTTCATCTCTGCCCGCAACTACATCACCCTGGTGAGCATCTGCTCCTCCGGCGTGCTGGTGACCGGGTTGCTGGTGGACCAGAAGTACCTCTGGCCGGTGGTGGGCTTTTTGCTGGGGCTGCTCACCGGCGCCATCTACACCGCCCAGTTTGTCATGGCCTGCGAGTACTTCCCCCGCTTTTCCGCTTCGGCCACCGCCTTCACCGGCTTTTCCTCCGCCATCGGCGGGATGTGCTTCAACGCCCTGGCCGGGCAGGTGGCCCAGAGGGTCAACTTCCTGGCGGCCATGTGCATCCCGGTGGTCGCGCTGCTCATCACCTTCCTGGTGCTCATCACCACCAAGCGGATCGTGGAGCGGGCCGACAGCGGCGAAGAGGAAGAGACCCTGACTGCCCAGTAAGCCCTGTTTTTCCGCGGCATCTGCCGCGGGCCACCCCGCCGCGCCCTCTGCCGGCGGGAGAGAGTAGGAGTTGAACGAATCCGTGAGCAACAAAAAGCGCCGCACCATCGCGGCCATCTACGTCATCACCTTCATGGCGGCCTTCGCCCTTTCCAGCGGGCTGTTCAGCAACGCCATGCCCCGCATCATCGAGGGGTACAAACTGACCTTTGACCAGGCGTCCCTCTTCTCCATCTTCCAGAGCGCAGGCATGATCCTGGCCACCGCCCTCACCGTGTTGGTGGTGGACCGACTGGACAAGAACAAGGCCCTGGGGCTGATGTTTTTGCTGATGGGCGGCTTTTTGGTCTGCATCGGCATGGCGCCCCCCTTTGTGCTGCTGCTGGTGGCCCTCTTTTTGCTGGGCACCGTCTCCGGCGTGTTGGACAACGCCTGCGCGGCCTACATCTCCGACCTGTTTGGGGACGAGCGGGCCAAGTACATCAGCATCCTCCACGCCTTCTTCGGGCTGGGCTCGGTGCTGGGGCCGGTCTTCATCGGCACCCTCTTCAAGATGGGCTTTGAGTGGAACACCGCCTACACCACCTTCGGCCTGGTGGTGGTCTTTCTGGCCCTGGCCTACTTTGTCACCATGGCCGTCATCAAGCGGCCCGAACCCGCCGTCTCCGGGGTGGACGAGGCGGGGGTGCGGGTGAAGATCCCCTACAAAAAGATCGTCACTTCCCCCCAGATGCTGGTCCTCTGCGGGATGGCCATCTTCTCGGCGGCCACCCAGGTCTTCAACACCTGGCTGCCCACCTACCTCAACAACAAAGACGCCCTGCTCTATCCGGTGTCCTTTTGCTCCACCATCATGGCCTGCTACTCGGTGGGGATGATCATCAGCCGGGTACTCAACGGCGCCATCCTGCGCGCCCTCTCCCCCCGCAAGTACATCATCACCATGACCTTTTTGGGGGCGCTGGTGCTGGGGGCGGGGCTGACCATCGACCAGAAGCTCCTCTGGCCGGTGGTGAGCTTCCTGCTGGGGCTGCTGGTCGGCGCCATCTACACGGTGCAGATCATCATGTCCTGCAGCTATTTCCCCCAGTTTTCGGCCACTGCCATCTCCTACGCGGGGCTGGCCTCCTCCGTTGGGGGGATGCTCTTTAACGCCCTGGCCGGCCAGCTGGCCCAGCGGGTCAGCTTCCTCTCGGCCATGTGCATCCCGGTGGCGGGGATGGTGGGCACCTTCCTGCTGATGGGCCTCACCCGCCGGGTGGGCAGCCACACCGAGGCGGTGGAGGAGTAACCCCTTTTCTCTCGACCCTTTATCAGGCGTCCCCCTGCATCCGCTTGCAGAGGGACGCTTTTTTGCGCCGAGGAGGAGAGTGTTTGTAAACTTTTTTAAAAAGGCCCCTTTTTGTCTGGAAAATCGATTGACGGGAGGGGGAGAGGCTCGTACAATAGACAGGTGACTGACCAGTCAGTCACCTGTTCTGCCTCTGGGGCCTTTGCCCGGCGCGCCCCCTGCAAATTTGCGCCGGACCCCCGCCCCTGCGGCAGAGCGCCACAGCCCGAAAGGAGCGCGCGTATGCTTTCCAAATTCAGTGTAAAAAAACCGCTGACTGTCTTTGTGGCAGTCATTTTGGTGATGTTGATGGGGGTCATCTCCTTCACCAACATGCAGACCGACCTGCTTCCCAGCCTGGACCTGCCCTATGTGGCGGTGATCACCGCCTACCCCGGGGCCAGCCCGGAGAAGGTGGAGCAGGCGGTGACCAAGCCCCTGGAGAAGGGGCTCTCCACCACCAGCGGCATCAAAGAGGTGCAGAGCATCTCCAGCGAGAACACCAGCATGGTGATTTTGCAGTTTGCCGACGGCACCAACATGGACAGCGCCATGATCGACCTCAGCGGCAAGGTGGACCTGGTCAAGGGCCAGCTGGCCGACGGGGTGAGCACCCCCACCCTGATGAAGATCAACCCCGATATGCTGCCGGTGATGATCGCCGCGGTGGACGCCGACGGGCAGGACGCCGAGGCCCTCTCCCAGCTGGTGAACGAGACGGTCCTCCCGGCGCTGGAGCGGGTGGACGGGGTGGCCTCGGTCAGCGCCACCGGCGTGCTGGAAAAGGAGATCCAGGTCACCCTCGACCAGCAGAAGATCGACGCCCTCAACGACAAGATGCTCGCCCAGATCGACGCCAAGTTGGCCCAGACCAAGGCCCAGCTGGACCAGGGGGAGGCCCAGATCAAGGCCGCCCAGGAAAAGCTGGACAGCGAGAGTGCCGCCCAGGCCAAGCAGTTGGCCGACAGCGCCGCCCAGCTCTCCGACGGCAAGGCCCAGCTGTCCCAGGGCTTGAGCTACCTGGACACCACCATCGCCCAGACCAAGGCCCAGAGAGAGCAGCTTCTCACCCTGCGGCAGAGCCTGCAGGCCTTCCTCGACGGGGGGGAGCAGGCGGGCCCGGAGGCAGAGGCGGCCCTGACCGCCCTGGTGCAGCGGCTGCAGGACACCGGCGTTCTCTCCCAGCAGGAGGCACAGGCCCTGCTGACCGCCCTCACCCAGCAGAGTGGGCAGCTGGCCCAGCTGTTGGGCGAAGCGGTGACCAAGTTGGACGAGGGGATCGCCGCCGCCGACAGCGGCCTGCGGCAGATGGAGGCCCAGCGGGGCCCCCTGGCCGACAAGTTGGAAGCACTGGCCCCGGCCGAGACCCAGCTGGAGGCGGGGAAGATGCTCTTTGCCCAAAAGATCGCCCAGGCCCAGGGGAAGCTGGACGCCACAGCGCAGCAGTTAAGCCAGGGCCGCACCCAGTTTGAGGAGGCGGAGAAGGCCGCCTACCAGACCGCCGGCCTCAGCGGCAAACTGACCCCCCAGACCATTCAGGGGATCTTGGCGGCGGAGAACTTCTCCATGCCCGCCGGCTCCCTCACCGAAAAGGGGGAGAAGTACGCCGTCAAGGTGGGCGACGCCTTCTCCAGTGTGGAGGAGCTGGCGGGGCTGGAACTCTTCACCGTCGATCTGGAGGGCATCGGCACCATCAAGTTGTCGGACGTGGCCGAGGTGGCCTTTGCGGACAACCGCGACGAGATGTACGCCAAAATCAACGGCAACGACGGCATCCTCCTCACCTTTCAAAAGCAGAGCACCGCATCCACCTCCCAGGTGTCCGCCGACATCCGCGCGGCCATGGCCCAACTGCAGGAGGAGCACAGCGGCCTGCACCTGACCGCCCTCAACGACCAGGGGGTCTACATCGACATTGTGGTGCAGTCGGTGCTGCAAAACCTGCTCATGGGCGGGGCGCTGGCCATCCTCATCATCCTCCTCTTCCTGCGCAACTACCGCCCGACCCTGGCCATTGCCGCCAGCATCCCCATCAGCCTGCTCTTTGCGGTGGCGCTGATGTACTTCTCGGGCGTTACCCTCAACATCATCTCCCTGGCCGGTCTGGCCCTGGGGGTGGGGATGCTGGTGGACAACAGCATCGTGGTCATCGAGAACATCTACCGCCTGCGGGGCGAAGGGATGAGCGCGGCCCAGGCGGCTGTGCGGGGCGCGGCCCAGGTGGCGGGGGCCATTGCCGCCTCCACCCTGACCACCGTCTGCGTCTTCCTGCCCATCGTCTTTACCCAGGGCATCTCCCGGGAGCTGTTTACCGACATGGGTCTCACCATCGCCTACTCCCTGGTGGCCAGCCTGATCGTGGCCCTGACGCTGGTGCCGGCCCTCTCCTCCAAGCTGCTGCGCAGACCCGACCAGACCAAGCACCGGCTCTTTGACCGGTTTGTGAACGGGTATGCCCGGCTGCTGGACAAGGCCCTCTCCCATCGGACGGCGGTCCTCTGCGGGGTAGTGGCGCTGCTGGTGGTCAGTGGCATCGGCGCCACCCGGATGGGCACCGCCTTTATCCCCGAGAGCGACACCAACCAAATCAGCGTCACGGTGGAGATGCCACCCGAGACCACCACTGCCGAGACCCGCGCCATGGGTGACCGGGTGGCCGCCATTGTCGGCGACCTGCCCGGGGTGGAGACGGTGGGCGCCATGGAGGGCGGCGGGATGATGAGTTCTGGCGGCAGCGGCAGTGTCAGCATGTACGTCATCCTTTCCGAGGGGAAGCGGCCGGACAGCAGCCACATCGCCCAGCAGATCAAAGACGCCACTGCCGGCCTCGCCTGCGAGGTCACCGCCCAGAGCTCCATGGGAGATATGTCCTCCATGGGCGGCTCGGGCCTCACGGTGCAGATCCAGGGCGACGACCTGGACACCCTGCGCCGGGTGGGCCAGGAGGTGGCCGCCCTGATGGAGGAGACCGAGGGCACCCAGGACGTGGAGGACGGATCGGAGGACCCGGCCTATGAACTGCGGGTGAGCGTGGACAAGAACAAGGCCATGGGCTACGGCCTCACGGTGGCCCAGGTCTACCAGGAGGTGGCCGCGGCCATCCAGTCCGAGACCACTGCCACCACCCTCTCCCTGGAGGACGGCGACTACCCCGTCGTGGTGGTCAAGGACCCAGAGGCGGCCCTCAGCCGGGCCACCCTGGGCGACCACCAGCTCACCGTCACCAAGGACGGGGAGGAGACCGCCATCCCCCTCTCAGACATCGCCCAAATCAGCCAGGAGGAGGGGCTCTCCTCCATCCGCCACGACGGGCAGGTGCGCACCCTCTCGGTCAGCGCCCAGATCGACGCCGAGCACAACATCGGCTTGGTGAGCCGGGAGCTGCAGTCCAAGTTGGACGGCTACCAGCCCCCGGCCGGCTACACGGTGGAATTGGTGGGGCAGACCGAGACCATCAACTCCACCCTCGTCGAGCTGCTGAAGATGGTGGGGCTCGCCATCGTGCTGATTTACGGCATCATGGTGGCCCAGTTCCAGTCGCTGCTCTCCCCCTTCATCGTCATGTTCACCATCCCCCTGGCCTTTACCGGCGGCCTGCTGGCCCTCTGGCTCTGCGGGATGGAGATCAGCGTCATCTCCATGCTGGGCTTTTTGGTCCTCTGCGGGGTGGTGGTCAACAACGGCATCGTCTTTGTCGACTACGTCAACCAGCTTCGGCTGGAGGGCGCCCCCCTGCGCCAGGCCCTGGTGGAGACCGGCGTCACCCGCGTCCGCCCCATCCTCATGACCGCCCTCACCACCATCTTGGGGCTGGGCACCCTGGCGATGGGGATCGGCTCCGGGGCCGATATGCTCCAACCCATGGCGGTGGTCACCATCGGCGGTCTGGCCTACGCCACCCTGCTGACCCTCTTTGTGGTGCCCATCCTCTATGACCTGTTCCACCGCCGCAAAAAGGGCGGCGAGCGGATGCCCGCCGGCGGGGAGGAGGTAGAGCTGTGACCTACAGCGAAAAGGAGATCGCTATCTTCGAGGGGGTGCGCAAACTGGCTTTACAGGGGGCCGACCTGCGGGCCCTCAAGGCCGACGACATCGCCCGGGCGGCCGGTCTGGGCAAGGGCACCCTCTACAACTACTTCTCCTCCAAGGAGGAGATCATCTCCCACACCGTCCTCTACGACCTCTTCCGCCAGATGGACGAGGTGCTGGCGGCGGTGGAGGGGGCCCAGGGCTTTTTGGATAAGTGCCGGGCCGCCCTCACCCGGCTGGGAGAGGTCAGCCGCCAGTCCATGGGGCCCTTTCAACTGCTCCTCCTCTACGGCGGCGTCCCCGACTGGAAGGGGATGGCCCAGGCCTTCTCCAGCGAGATGCAGGCCCGCCGCGCCCAGGTGGAGGAACTGGCCTGGCAGCTGGCCTGCCTGGGGGCGCAGGAGGGCCTCTTCCCCCAGCCCACCGACCGGACCTATGTCTGGCGGGTGTTCACCAGCGCCACCATGGGCTTTCAGCAGCTCGACTGCGCCCCCTGTATGCAGGGCCGCCAGCCGCTGGACGAGGCGGTGGAGGAGGTCTGCCGCCTGCTGGTGAAGAGTTTATCGTAATAATAGTCAATAGTGGAAACAGGCCTTCTTCCGAAGGCCTGTTTTTTGTGGTGACAAAAAGAAAGTTGTTGACAACATGCTTTGTTTGTTTCGCGTTTTTTGGCTATATTTTAAAAACACGCGCAGTATAATAAAAAATATAAACAAAAAACATTTATTTTTAGCTTAAAATAGTATAAAGACATATTTTTGTTTCAAAAAATGTCGAAATATAGGGAAAAGATGTTATAATATATTTCTAATAAGTATATACAAATAAGAAAAAATAGTATGATTTATATAAGAGAGGCTGTGCCCAAAATGAAAGGAGAAGGAAAGATGAAAACCAAGTTACTGCGTGTATTTGCTGCGGCATTGATGCTCGCGATGGTCTCGACTTGTGTGGCTTTTGGCTACAATACAGCGGATGTCAAGTTTACTGACAGTCAAGTCCACTACACGTCCTCTGTAGGCTATGCGGCCAATGCGCAGACATATGGCAAGGTTGATGGTGGGTATGCTGGTATGAACATCAGTCTTTTTAAAAATTCCAGCAGAGTGACAACAAAGTTTATCGATGCAGGTACTTATGGCTGGACTTCTGTTGCGTATGGAACGGCCACCTATTACGGCTCTGGACAAAAATCTGGATCGATGGACTTCGGCCAGGGAACCATCCGCCTGAGCTATAACTAGCACAAAAAGAGTAGTTCCGACATCTTTTCACACTTTAAATGATCATGAGATAAGGTAATGTGAGGTTTGGGCACAGGTCTTTCTTACTGAATGACAAACAGCGTTTGTTGCTGAAAGGATAAGCAATGAAAAAAGTTACAGCTCTTTTGGTAGCGGTGATGCTTTTGCTTTGCGGCTGTGCAAAGTACGATAAAAATGGCCGCGTCCTCACCACCGGGGGGACGTTATATCCCAATGGCGGTCTGGTTGAGGCGGCGGGTGCTGCCAAACAATCGCCGATCCCGGTTATCTTAGATGTTGATGGCGGAGCAGATGATGTGTTGGCGGTGATTCTGGCCGCCAAATGCGAGGGATTGGACGTTCGGGGGATTGCAGTGACCCAGGGCTGTGTGGATTTACAGACGGCTGGGCGCAATGTGCTAATGGCCTGTGCATTTGCCAATCTGGATGTGCCGGTTGCGCTGGGAGCAGAAAAGCCGATGGAGCGGGAGGCAGTGACCGATCCACAGCACCACGGGGCGGACGGTTTGGCCGGTATGCAGTTGCCGCCGACAGAGCGGGCCTTGAGCGAGCTCACGGCCGAAGAGCTTTATTGCCAGGTGGCTGACGAGTGCAGCGGGAGACTGCAAATCATCACTTTGGGGCCGCTTACTAATTTGGGTCAGGTTTTGAAAAGCCATCCGGAACTGATAGGAAAGATAGAGCGGGTGGTGGCTGGCTGCGGTACGCTGGACGGCTTGCCCGAGTTCAATGCCCAAAACGACCCGGAGGCGCTGCAGATGGTGATGGATAGCGGCGTTTCACTGACCTTTCTCGTCAATAATATCTGCGACCGCAGCTTTGTTGAGTTTACGCCGCTGCGCGATGACTTGATTTCTCGTCAAGGTACCTCTCGCTATATCCTCTGTGCGGAAAACCGCCCTAAGAGCAGACTCTCTCAGCTCTATATGGAGATTGGAAAAACTGAGAAGGGAAACCGAATGTACGGGTATTTGGTAGTCGATTGGGTCAATAATGAACAAGCTGCCCAACCACCCGAACAAATGGTGGTCACCGTCAGTTTGGAGGAGGGGGAAAAGGGCGGACAGATGCAATTTGACACCGCTCTGCGTGCGGACGAAGGCTATCCGGTGGTTTTGGAGTCCACAACGCTGCTTTGGGATAAGTTAGAGGAGCTTGCGGAGTGCTACAACAAATAGGCTGGGAGATTTAGCCCGGGCAAGATGATAGGGGGTGACCAGGATGGGTAAAGCCATAAAAAATGAGATTCGCCTATTTAGGCGGACGATTTATCTCCCCATCTTTGCATCCTTGTTACTGCTGGCCGTTCATCTTTATATGGGGAGTTACTGCGTCTCTCCGCCTGTATGGGTAGAACCCGTTTTGGTTGCCCAGCGCAGCCAGAGCTTGGGGTTGGTTGCATTTTTGGGAATACTGGTGCTCTCCTGCTTTTTTTGCGCCAGGTTGCGGGATTCAGGCCTAGAAGAGGCCGTTCGATCGAGTAAGCACGGCCTGCTGCGGTTGCTGGTGTCGAAAGGCGTTGTTTTGCTCGTCTTTTGTGCATTGGTATGTGTCAGCATCTTGATTTACGATTTGGTTTGGATGGGCCGTTTTCACCTGCCCAATGCATTTTTATACAGTGAGTTCCAAGCGGTTTTGCTGCACTATTTTCTTCCGGGTATTGTCGCGATATTGCTGGGTATGGTGCTTTCGCTCTGTTGTGGGCAGTTGGCGGGATACGGAGTGGTTCTGTTGACTGCCTTTTTGGTCTCGCCAGCCTCCAACTTTCTGTTTGTTCGCTTTGCCGAATTTCTGCCGGTGGGACATTTAAAAGATCTATTGGTGTTGTTCCCGGTAGGAGATGACTACTATCCCGACGCGCTGTACGGTTACCCTGGAGAGGGCTTTCGTTTCTTCCAAAACATATTTTGGATTTCACTGTTGTTGCTTCCGATTTTATGGGCGTTGCGGCCCAAGACCGGGTGGAAATTGGTAGGGAGTACGATTTTGCTTGCCCTTGCCATAGGGGCGTTTCCGGCAGCTTTTTATCAAATCGGCTCTTTGAATAAGGCCAACGACGCCATCGCACGGGAGGCGGAGTACACCCGTAGCAGTTATACATACTATGCGGAGAAAAATGTGCGGCAGGAGGATAGAGCGGCAGATTTCTCCGTCTCCAGCTATCGAATGCGGGCCAAAATAGGGCTTCAATTGGAAATGCAGGTCACGATGACCGTCGATCAAAGGCGGAGTACACTGGACTTTACGCTCAACCACAACTACTGTGTCGAGCGCGTTCAAAGTGGCGGGAAAGACCTTTCCTTCCGGCGGGATGGAGATTACCTTTGGGTCCAGGCGGAGGGGGCACAGGAAATCACCCTTTTTTACAAGGGAAGTAATACCACCTACTATGCCAATGGGCAGGGTTGCCTTTTGCCGGGTTACTTCTCCTACTATCCGATGGCCGGCCTTTGGCCGACCTATGACAGTGGAGCGCAGCAGCTGGCCAAAATTCACCCTGATGAGAAAACCCATTTTGAGTTGCAGGTGAGTGCACCATATCCTGTTTTTAGCAATTTAGCAGAAGAGAACGGCGTTTTTATAGGGGAGGCAGAGGCGCTTACACTGGCGGGCAGTCCCTTCGGTTGCATGGAAGAAAAGGGCGGGCGCGGTCACTTTTTCAGCAGTTTGCAGCAAGGCGGCAACTTTGACTGGAAATTGTTTGAAGAGGCGGTGACTCGCTGTGCCGGACAGATGGGAGTGGAAGCGAGGGAGCTGCCGGAACAGTTTGTGGCGTTTATCCTTCCCATGACCCCGACATTGGGTAACTCAGCAGAAGTGTTTTCTGACAGTTTGGTGGTGACCGGACATTGCGACATGGATGCATTGGCGGTGGCCTACCTCTGCAAACAGTACAATATGCAAGGGGAAAAGCGTCCTCTGCTGAACTTACTTGGCGACATAGAAGGCGTGGACAAAGCGGTCTTTCGCTATCGCACCCGACTGGTCCGGTACAGCATGGCGCCCAAAGAGGTTGTTTACCCATTTTTATACGCCAAAGCACAGCAGAGGGTGGGGCCCCAAGAGGCCCAAAAGCAGGTGTACCGGTTTTTAGTGGATGAAGGTGACCGCAGGGATGTCCAGACATTTTTGGAGGAGCTGTGCGGGTTTGGCGAGGCGGTGAAAGAAGATGAAGAGGCATTACAAGCTCCATAAGTGGAAACCGCTGCTGGGCAGCTTGGCAGCCATTCTTTTGGCGGTTTTTCTGTTTGTGGGAACCGATTTGCGCTTTTTCCTGGGGCGCAAACAGGACGCTTTTCTCCATCTGCTCAAAACGGGGAATCCCACCGCAACTGTTCGGGAAGATCTGGGGTTTACTGTTTCCCTCGACCCAGAAAGAGGGCTGAGCAAAGGTGCGGTTCTCGGTGAAGACGGCGAGGGAATGGCAGTGCGGGTCGTCAGCACCAGAGTGGATCAGTTTGATCTATCAATGCTAGATACCAAAACAGGTAACGAGCACCTGCAGTTTGTCTGTGTACTCGATTTTGTGGGAAAGATGCAAGACGGCAGGGCTGAAGTTTTGGCGCCATTTGCGTTCCCGCAGAAGGGCTCGCCCTTTTATGAGAACACGCAGGTGAAGATGGGCGAAGGCAGTCTCTATCTCCCTCAGAAATTTCGCTATCGCACACCTGACGACCCTGATTTTCCGTGGGAACTAAATAGCGATAACATAGAGCTGGTTGTAGGTGAAGAAGTGTTTCACCCGCGATACCGGTTGATTGAGGTGCAGGCTGCCGGTGGCGAGTTGCAGGTGCGGGTGTACTACTCCTTTTTTAAAACAGAGGACGATTTCAGCCGGCTAATTGCCCGTTCTAGAACCCGGGAAATAGAGTTGCGATGCGACTATCTTTACGTCAGCGAGTACAGGACAAATCCAGTGATAAGGGGGATCCTGCAATGATCAGTGCAAAAGGGGTTGGCAAGCGATTTGGTCGAAAGTGGGCCCTGCGAAATGTGGATTTGGAGTTGAACGAGGGCATTTATGGGTTTTTGGGACCCAACGGCGCGGGGAAAACCACCTTCCTCCGCTGCATGATGGGGGTGTACACGCCGACAGAGGGCACATTTTACTGGGACGACAAGCCGGTTTCCTCCAGAAATGATCCAACTTGTCATATGGGGTACCTGCCGCAAAGGTTTGGCGCCTATGGCGAGCTAAAGCTTTGTGAGGTGCTGGAGCATCTGGCGGGCCTGCGCGGTATGTCAATGCGGGGTCTCAACGGGGAAATTGACCGCTGCCTTGCACTGGTTCACCTGCAAGACCGGGTAGAAAGCAAGGTGCGTACTCTGTCCGGCGGGATGGTGAGAAGACTGGGGATTGCAGCGGCATTGCTCGGAGACCCGGAAATACTTATCTTCGACGAGCCGACGGCAGGACTTGACCCAGAGGAGCGGTTGCGATTCAAAACTATTTTAGAGCTGTCTGCCCCAGGAAAGGCGATTCTTCTTTCAACACATATTCTCAGCGATGTGAATGCGGTAGCTGACAGGATTGTCATCATCAACAAAGGCTCGGTTATCTGTAACCTTCCCTCAAAGGATTTGGCGGAGCTGGCCCGCGGAAAGACCTTTGAAGTGACAGGGGAGCCCGATCCTCAAGAGGTGGTGGAAAGCTGGCGGGAAGGGGATGTGCTGCACAGCATAATTGTGAGCAGCAACCCACCTGCAGAAGCAATCCCCACTGAGCCGAGAATGGAGGATGGCTATGCGGCTGCCATTCAAGGGCTGTGATTGGAGTGGGAAGGGAGCTGCGTCGCCTGTCTGTTGAGCTTCTCTTTATGCATTATCGCCTACTGGTGCCTATTTTGGCACTCGGATTGGGCGTACCGTTGGCGGTACAAGGCGTTTTTATGATGCAGGGGACAGAGGCGGCCACCCTTCATCAAACAGCTCAGTTGCTTCGACAGATTCTGCCGCTCTTTTCAGTGTGGTGCCCTGCGTTTGCCCTGCAAAACTATGTGCAGGGGGACAGCTGTGAGCTGTTTCGCGCATATACGGTGCGGCGCTCCCGTCAATGGCGATTGGTGGCGTGGTGTGGACTGTTCTATTTTACGGCAGAAACGGCTCTGTTTTTATGGGTGTGTAGACATTTTACGGGAAGAGGAGCAGCCTTTGTTCTACTGGTTGAATGGGTCTGGCAGCTGCTGTCGCTTCTGTTTATGAGCGGAGCAGTCTACTTTCTCTCCTATACGCTTCACTCGTCCATGACGGCAATGATTGTCGCTGCACTCTATCATTGCTTCTCTGCGGTCATTTCGGTGCTGCCGAGCACATTTCCTGGAGAAATAGGGTTTCCCCTTCTATCGCAAAAGGGAATGGTGGTTTTAGGGGCGGCTATTTTGCTGTGGATGGCAGGCTGGTTTCAGGACCGGCGCTACTCGATAAAAAATTGAAAGGACTGCTCATCATTGATGAGCAGTCCTTTTTCTGATTTCGCGTCAGGCGGCGTCTTTACCCCTCTTCGATCACCCGCAGGATGTCGGCCATGTAGGGCAGGGTCTTGACCCAGTCGCAGAGGACGTGCCACTCGTCCAGCTTGTGGGTCCGGCGGGCAAAGTACATCCCCACCAGGTTTTCGTAGTTGAGGGTCACGGTGCGCAGCTGGTTGTAGCTCTCGGGCAGCAGCTGGATCATCGAATACCAGCAGGTCTTGTCCTTGTCCGCCAGATAGTCCTGCCGCAGCTGCTCCAGCAGGGCGATGACCCCGTCCAGGCAGGACAGGGTGCGCTCGTCCATCCGGTCGCAGCTGAAATCCTCCCGCGAGAAGGGCTTGGCGTGGATCTTGTGCATGGTGGAGGTGGAGTTGGCCACTGTGCCCACCTTGTAGGTGTCGAACTCCTTCCACCAGTAGAGGGGGGCGGTGATGTCCACCGAGACAAAAATTTGGCGGATGAACTTGCGGTGGTCGCTGCCCGAGCGGCAGAGCCGCAGCGCCAGGGAGAGGTCGTTTTCCCCCAGTTGGTAGCTCCCGTCCTCGCCGTAGCAGCTGTCGCCCCGCGCCCAGCTGTTCATGGGGTTGCGGGCGCCCCGCATGGCGTTTTCCCAGTTCATCACCGCAGTGCGTTCCAATAAAATCATGGCCGTATCCTCTCCGTTTCTCCGCCGCCCTGTCTGGCCGCGCGCTTGTTTCTCCCTATTATACTGTGTTTTCCGCCCCAGCGCAAAGGCGTTTTTGAGAGGGGGGACGGCAGACACCTTTCGCGGGGCGGGGGAATAAGCTGGTGTGCGTGTGAAACCGGCGCAGGCCGCGCGCCCGCTCCCCAAACTTCCACCGCAAAAGGAGGAACCCCATTTGGCTACTGGACAACTGAGCTTTTCCGTCTCAACGGCGCAGCAGGCGCTGCCGGTGGAGGCCGTCCAGGTGGTGATCACCAAGGTGTCCGAGGGACAGGTGGTCTACGACCAGACACTGATTACCGACGAGGACGGAAACACCCCCGCCATCGACCTGGAGGCGCCCGACAAGGCCCTCTCCCTCGACCCCGGCTACGAGGGCTATCCCTACGAGGTCTACGACGTGCAGTTTCGCAAGGAGGGCTATGTCCCCGCCGAAGTGCGCGACATCCAGATCTTCGCCGACACCCTGGCTGTGCAGGTGATCGAAATGATCCCCAACGCCACCGACAACTACACCGGCCCCCGACAGGTGAGCACCGTCCCCCAGCACCACCTGACCTGCGAGTGCCCCTGCTTCTCCACCGCACCGGCGGAGAAAAATGTGGAAAACCGCATCCTGCAGGTGCCGGTCATCCCCACCAACATCACCGTCCACCTGGGCCGGCCCAACAACTCCTCGGCCGAAAACCTGACGGTGCCCTTCAAGTACTACATCAAAAACGTGGCCTCCAGCGAGATCTACCCCACCTGGCCGGAAAACGCCCTGCGGGCCAACATCTACTGCCAGATCTCCCTGGCCCTCAACCGGGTCTACACCGAGTGGTACCGCAGCAAGGGCTACAACTTTCAAATCACCAATTCCACCCAGTACGACCAGTACTTCGTGAAAAACCGCAATATCTTCGACAACATCAGCAGAATCGTGGATGAGATCTTCAACGTCTACATCCGCAAAAACAACCGCGAGGAGCCCTTTTACGCCGAGTACTGCGACGGCCGGCAGGTCACCAACTGCCCCGGCCTCAAGCAGTGGGGCACCGTGAACCTGGCCAACCAGGGGTACAGCCCCATCCAGATTTTGCGCTACTACTACGGCAGCGGGGTGGCCCTTTACGAGTCCAACAACATCCGCGACATCCCCCAGTCCTATCCCGGCACCCCGCTGCGGGTGGGCTCCACCGGCACCAACGTGGCCATCATCCAAAACCAGCTCAACCGCATCCGCCGCAACTACCCCTCCATCCCCCTGATCAACCCGGTGGACGGGGTCTTCGGCCCCTCCACTGAGGCGGCGGTCAAGGCCTTCCAGAGGAGCTTTAAGCTCACCCAGGACGGGATCGTGGGCAAGGGGACCTGGTACCAGATATCTTATATCTACGTGGCGGTGAAAAAGCTGGCCGAACTGGGCAGCGAGGGCGAAGATGTGGATGTGCCCGACACCCCGCCCTCCTCGGTCCTCAAAGAGGGGGATACCGGCGTCGGCGTGCAGGCCATTCAGTACATGCTGCGGGTGGCCTCCCAGTTCTTTGCCGAAATTCCCGACGTGAATATCGACGGCATCTTCGGCCCCATCACCAAAAACGCGGTGAAGTCCTTCCAGAGCTACTTCGGCCTCATCCCCGACGGCATCGTGGGCCACGCTACCTGGCAGCAGATGATCGACATCTACAAGCAGGTGGAGCCCGACGTGCCCGACGGCGGCTGCGGCTGCAAGCCCTACCCCGGCACCCCGCTGCGGCAGGGCTCCACCGGCACCAGCGTCAGCGACCTGCAGTTCTATCTCAACGCCATCGGGGTGGTCAACACCCTGATCCCCCAGCTGGCGGTGGACGGCATCTTCGGCCCCGCCACCACCCAGGCCGTACGGGTCTTTCAGCAGCTCTTTGGCCTGGATGTGGACGGCATCGTCGGCCCCGCCACCTGGGCGGAGGTCTGCAACCAGTTTTGCAACCTGCCGGCCAAACCGCCCTGCCCGCCCTATCCCGGCGGGGTCTACCGCAGGGGCAGCACCGGCAATGCGGTGCGCAACATTCAGTTTATGCTCAACGTCATCGCCCTCAACTACCCGCAGGTGGGCCGCGTGACGGTGGACGGCATCTTCGGCGCGGCCACCGAGGCGTCGGTGCGCACCTTCCAGCAGCTCTTTGGCCTCACCGTCGACGGGGCGGTGGGCCAGGCGACCTGGACGCGCATGTGCCAGGTTTACGCCACCGTGTAGCAGCACTCTGCCCGGCCCTCGGGCCGGCGGGCGCTCTCAATATATAACAGAGGTGAATTGACTATGTCTAGTTGTGTCTGCAAACCCTATCCCGGCTATGTGATCGGCATGGGCTCCTCCGGCAGTGTGGTCAGCAATATCCAGTACTACCTCAATGCCATCAAAACCAGCCTTCCCACCATCCCCGCGGTGACGGTGGACGGGGTCTTCGGCTCCGCCACCGAGCGCTCGGTGGCCGCCTTCCAGCGGGCCGTCGGCCTGGCCGCCGACGGCAAGGTGGGTTCCACCACCTGGTTCGCCCTCTGCCGCAAGCTCTGCGTGGAGTCGGTCCACCCGGTGGCCAAACCCTGGCCCGGCAGCGTCTACCGCCAGGGCAGTTCCGGCAGCCCGGTGCGGGACATCCAGCTCTATTTGAGCAACATCGCCGAGAAGTTCCCCAACGTCCAGCGCGAGCAGGTGGACGGGGTCTTCGGCGCCACCACCGATTACTCGGTGCGCATCTTCCAGCAGGAGTTCGGCCTCACTGTCGACGGCGCAGTCGGCCGGAATACCTGGAACAAACTCGTCGAGATCTACAACACCCTGTAAGTCGCCGGCCAGCTCGCCTTTGGCAGCGGCCAGAGCCCCCGAGGCTGCGGTTTTCCGCCCCTCGGGGGCTCTTTTTGCGCCCGCTTGTCGGCCATGACAGGGCGGGGAAAACGTGCTATACTGAAAGGCGAAACAAGTGGGCCGTCCCGGCCCCCAAAAAAGGAGACCGCCATGCGCTACCACCTGCTGCGAAACCCCGGCCACAACCGGGTCTATTTGAAGGAGTCCACCGCCCTCTGCCTGGGGGAGCTGGCCCTCGCCGTCCGCTCATTTGAAAGCCCCTGCAGCCCCCCCGAGCCGGAGGAGCTGGGAGGCGCCCCCGCCCTGGTGTTGGAGAGCGAGCGCCCCCTCGGGGAGGGGGAGTTGGAGCGGCTCTTTGACCTCTCCTTTTGCTATGCCGTCTTTGCCGGCGAGAACGGGTCCCTGCGGGCCCTCGACCGGCCGGGCGCCCCCTATTTTGGGGAGGAGATCAGCACCATCCTCAAGTATCCCGGCAAGACAAACGAGCTCTTTACCCGCTTTCTCATCAACCTGGCCGCCAGTTCCAGCGCCTTTGCCGGGCAGGGGGGACTGACCCTGTTGGACCCGGTGGCGGGCCGGGGCACCACCCTCTTTGAGGCGCTGCGGCTGGGGTACAGCGCCGCCGGGGTGGAAATCTCGTCCAAGTCGGTGCAGGAGTGCGGCGGTTACCTGAAGAAGTACCTGGAACAGGCCCGCTGCAAGCACACCCTGCAAAAGGACCGCCTCTCCGGGCCGAACCGCTCCTTCACCGCCCAGCGCCAGCGCTTTGAGCTGGCGCGCAGCAAGGAGGAGTACGGCGACCCCGCCGCCCGCCGCTCGGTGACCCTGATTGCCGGGGACTCGGCCTACACCGACCGCTATTTCCCCAAAAATCACTTCCACCTGTTGGTGGGCGACCTGCCCTACGGGGTGGCCCACGGCAACCAGGCCGGCGGCCGCTCACAGGGGCGGGGAAATCCCACCCGCAACCCCAGCGAACTGCTGCGGGCCTGCCTGCCCGGCTGGCGCCGGGTGCTCAAGCCCGGCGGGGCGATGGCCCTGTCCTGGAACACCTTTGTCCTCCCCCGCCCGCAGCTGGAGGGGTTGGTGGAGGCCGCCGGGTTCACCGTGCTGCGGGAGTCGCCCTACGACAGCTTCTGCCACCGGGTGGACCAGGCCATCCGCCGGGATGCCCTGGTGGCCCGCAAAGAGGGGTGAGGGGGAGGCCGAACGGCCGCCCCGCGCCCAAGAGGAGGAGACGCCTGTGTCTGTCAAACTGTCCGTCCTGATCGAAAACCGAACCCTGTCCCCCCAGCTGCAGTGCGAAAACGGCTTTTCTGCCTTTGTGGAGGCAGGGGGGCACTGCATCCTCTTTGACACCGGGGACAGCGGCGCCTTTCTGCAAAACGCCCACGCCATGGGGGTGGACCTCTCCCAGACCGAGGCGGTGGTGCTCAGCCACGCCCACTTTGACCACTCCCGGGGGTTTTTGGCCTGGCGGGAAGACTGCCCGGCGCCCGAGGCGCCCCTCTACATCCACCGCTACTTCTTCACCCCCAAGTACTGGGACCAGGAGGTGTCCTACTACTATGTGGGCAACGCCTTCGGGCAGGAGTGGATCAACGAGAAAAAGGTCCCCTGCGCCATGGTCAGCCGGGAGATCCACCCCCTCTTTGAGGACGCGCCCATCTACCTGCTCTCGGGGTTCGAGCGGGTCTGCCCCTTTGAACAGCCCGACCCCACCGCCCTGATGATGCTCGGCGGGGAGTACCGCACCGACGACTTCCGGGAGGAGATGGCCCTGGCCATAGACGACGGGGAGGGGCTGGTGGTCCTCTCTGGCTGCAGCCACTGCGGTCCGGTGAACATCTGCGAGAGCGCCCGCCGCCGGTTGGGCAAGCCGGTCAGGGCCTTTGTGGGGGGCACCCACCTGGTGGCCTGCGACGAGGAGCGGGCCCGGCAGACGGTCGAGTGGTTCGCCGTCAGCGGCATCCCCTTTGTGGGGGTCTGCCACTGCACCGGGGAGGAGGGGCTGGCCCGGTTTGCCGAGGGCTGCCCCCAGAGCCGGGCCCTGGCCTCGGGGTCGGTGCTCGACCTGTGAGACGAGATGCGCGCCCTGCGCTGAAAAAGGAGGAATTTCTGTGATTTACAAACTGTATGGAGACACCTATGCCGTCCGCCTGGAGCGGGGCGAAGAGGTGGTGGCGTCCATCGCCGAACTCTGCGAAAAAGAGGGGATCCGGGCCGGCACCGTCCAGGGGCTGGGGGCCTCCGATGACGCCACCGTCGGCCTGTACAGCATTGCCGAGAAGAAGTACTACCCCACCGAGTTGAAGGGGGACATGGAGATCACCGCCCTCATCGGCAACATCTCCCGCCAGGAGGGGGCGGATGCGCCCTATCTCCACCTCCACATCACCCTGGCCAAGGCGGGCGGGCAGGCGGTGGGCGGCCACCTGAACCGGGCGGTCATCAGCGCCACCAGCGAGCTGTTTGTCCGCAAGCTGCCCGGGGTCATCGGCCGCTTTGCCGACCCGGAGACCGGCCTCAACCTGACCCGGTTCGACTTGGATTGACCCCCTTCTTCCATCAAAAAAGAGCGCCGCGGCCGACGGGCCGGGCGCTCTTTTTTGATGGGTTTTTAGGCGGGGCCCTCGTCCTCCTGCGGGGGGAGGGGGGCGATGGGGCCTGGCACCTTGTAGTCGTTGGGGTCCAGGGGCATCCCCTTCTCCTGCAGCCGCCCGCGGATAAAGACCTTGAAGAGGGTGTAGATGACCGAAAAGGCGGGCACCCCGACGATCATCCCCAGGGGGCCCATCAGGCCGCCGCCGATGACGATGGCCACCATCACCCAGAAGGCCGAGAGGCCGGTGGACTGGCCGAGGATCTTCGGACCCAGGAAGTTGCCGTCAAACTGCTGCAGGGCGATGACGAAAATCACGAACCAGATGCACTTGATGGGGTCGGCGATGAGGATGATGAAGGCCGAGGGCACTGCCCCGATAAAGGGCCCGAAGAAGGGGATGATGTTGGTGACCCCGACGATGACGCTCACCAGGGGGGCAAAGGGGATCTTGAGGAGGGTGGTCCCAATAAAGCAGATGAGGCCGATGATGAGGGAGTCGTTGATCTTGCCGATGAGGAAGCCGCCGAAGGTGCGGTGGCTCAAGGCGGCGACGTAGACCAGCTGGTCGGCGCGCTTGCGGGAGAAGAGGGAGTAGACCACCCGCTTGGTCTGGGAGCAGAACTTCTCCTTTGAAAAGAGCAGGTAGACCGAGGCCACCACCGCCACCAGGGTGTTGATGACAAAGCTGCCGATGGAGATGGAGACGCTCAACAGCTGGGGGAGGGTGGACTTCAAGAAGTCCAGCGCCTGGGACCAGAGCCCCTCCCAGGACTGAAAGAGGTCGGTGATTTTGGAGGGGTCGATGTCGTAGTGCACCAGGGTGTCGCGGACAAAGGTCTCGATGGCGGCGATGCCGTCGCCGCTCTGGTTGATGAGGGTGCGCACGCTCTCCACGATCTGGGGGATGATAAAGGAGATGAATAGGGTCACCAGGGCCAGCCCCAGCAGGTAGACGATGGCCACCGCCACCGCCCGGCGGACGTTTTTCTTTTCGATCTTCTGCAGCCAGCGGCGCTCGATCAAGTTGAGGGGGGAGGAGGCGATGTAGGCGATGCCGAAGGCCGCAATAAAGGGGGAGAGCAGGGAGACCAGCGCCCGAAAGAGGGAGGCGATCTCCTTGAAGTTGGCAAAGAAGGCGAAGAGCAGCACGCCGGAGAGCACCACCAACATGTTGGGCAGCGCCCGGTAGAGGATGTGATAGGCCCGCTTTTTGTTCATGTGTCGGCCGCCTTTCTCGTGAATTTCCCCGGGCAGCGGGCCCGGGGAAGGAAGTCTCTTTTAGTATAAAGGATGGGGCGGCAAAAAACCACCGCATTTTTATGAAGAATTGCCGCCGCCTCCCATTTGGGTGCGCTCTGCGCCCTTGCCATCCGGCTTCATTTTTGATATGATACCTCTAACTCAAAACCGACACACAGACAGCAAGCGAAAAGGAGCGTGCAATTTTGGAAGAGGGCAGTATATGGCTCTACATCGTCTCGCTGGCAGCGCTGGTGGCGCTGTCGGCCTACTTCTCCGCCTCGGAGACCGCGTTTTCCACCGTCAACCGCATCCGTCTGAAAAAACTCGCCAAAGAGGGGAACAAAAAGGCCTCGCGGGCGCTGAAGATCGCCGACCGGTTTGACAGCGCCATCTCCACCATCCTCATCGGCAACAACATCGTCAACATCGCCGCGGCCTCCATCGGCACCCTGCTCTTCACCGGGCTGATGGGCCCCAGCGGCGCCGGCGTCTCCACCCTGGTGATGACGGTGGTGGTCCTCATCTTCGGCGAGGTGATGCCCAAATCGGTGGCCAACGAGTACTCCGAGAGCTTCGCCATGTTTGCCTCCGGCGTCCTCTCGGCGCTGATGAAGGTCTTTTCCCCCTTTGTCTGGTGCTTTGCCAAGCTGAAAAAGGCCCTGTCCAAAAAGCTGGCCGGCCCCATGGGGGAGGCGGCCAACCAGCCCTCGGTGACCGAGGAGGAGCTGAAGGTCATCATCGACGAGATCCAGGACGAGGGGGTTTTGGAGGAGCAGGAGAGCGATTTGGTGCAGAGCGCCCTGGAATTTGACGAGATCTGCGTCAACGAGGTGCTCACCCCCCGGGTGGACGTGGTGGGGGTGGAGCTGGGCGACAGCATCGAGTCCATCCGCGACCTCTTCTTTGCCGAGCGGTACTCCCGCCTGCCGGTCTACGAGAAGAACATCGACAATATCGTGGGCATCCTCAACCAGCAGGAGTTCATCATGCGCCTGGTCAAGGGCCAGCGCTTTCAGGTGGCCGACATCCTGCAGCGGGCCCTCTACGTTCCCCCCACCAAAAAGATTTCGGTGCTGCTGGGCGAACTGCAGCGGGAGAAGCTGCACATGGCGGTGGTCACCGACCAGTACGGCGGCACACTGGGCATCGTCACCATCGAGGATCTGCTGGAAGAGCTGGTGGGCGACATCTGGGACGAGCACGAGGAGATCACCTACGCCGTCATCCCCCTGGGGGAGCACACCTACGAGGTGGACGGCGACCTGAACGTCTACGACATGCTGGACAAACTGGGCTTTGACAGCAGCCGCTTCGACTTTGAGTCGGGCAGCGTCAGCGGTTGGGTGCTGGAGCGGTTGGAGCACATCCCCACACAGGGAGAGCAGTTCTCCTTTGAAAATCTCGACGTCACCGTCACCCAGGTGGACGAACAGCGCATCAACAAGATCACCGTTCATGTCAACCCCCTCCCCGAGGGGGAAGAGGAGTAGCGGTCAAATAAAAGGAAGAGAGCCGGGGGCCGATCGGCCCCCGGCTCTCTCTCTTTTTGTCCCCTGTCAGCGGGTCGGGTAGGTGGTGTAGATCTCCAGGCTCTCGATGCTGCCGTCCATCCCGAAGGAGAACTGGTAGGTGAAGCTGCCGTCCTGCAGGGCCAGGGAGCCGCCCTGGTCCCGCACCACCTCCATCTCCGCGAGGGTCTGGCGCACGTCCTCAGCGGCCAGGCCCTGAAAGTCCAGCCCGTTGATGAGCAGTTTGCCGGGCAGCGGCTCGCCGCCCACCGCCAGCTGCCAGTAGACCGAGCAGAGGGTGCAGGCCTCGGTGGCCTGGGTCTTGTCGGTGGTGTTGCAGAGGCCCCACCCGGCGTACTCCACCAGCTGGCCGTCCTCCCCGGCGCGGGCCAGGTAGTACAGGTCGCTGCTGAAGGTGTAGGGGGCGATGGTCTCGCCTGCAAAGCCCAGCCGCTCCACCTTCTCAAAGCCGGCGTCCAACACCTCTTGCAGGGTGGTCTGCCCGAGCGTCAGGGTGTAGCCGTCCAGCTCGATTTGAGGCGGGGTGCCCTCCAGGGCGGGGGGCTCTCCGCCCTTGCCGCAGCCGGTAAAGGCCCCCAGAACCAGCGCCGCCGCCAGTGCCAGCGGCAAAAACCGGCTGTTCAGTGATCTCTTCAAAGCCATTCGCTCCTTTTTGCGGGGTAAAATCGGGTCCCGGCCGCAGCCGGGAGAATACCAGTATAGCATTTCCCCCGCCCGGCGGGAAGGGGTCTCTTTGGGGGGCGGGAAAAGGGGACCCGCGCTTGGCAGGTCCCCTTTTTTGAATGTCGGTCAGTTGGTCACGTCCCGCTTGGCAAAGGCCCACAGCCCCAGCAGGTAGAAGAGGGCGACAAAGGCCATCATCATGATCCCGCCGTAGAGGGGGTCCAGCTGGAACCCGTAGTTTTGCAGCAGCATCTTGTTCTGGTAGGCGGCGTTTGGCCCCATCAGACCGCCCATGTCCATGTAGGGCACCGGGGTGAAGCGCACAAAGTAGAGCCGCAGGGCCAGGCAGAGCTGAAAGACCAGGGAGTAGCCCATGTTGGCGGCAATGGGCAGGGCCACCGACACGGCGGTGTTGCGGGTGAGGGCCGACAGGCAGAAGGCCAGGCTCCCGGTGAAGAGGATGCCGATGAAGGCGTAGGCCATTCGCGGCAGGCAGTAGGCCCAGAAGTTGTAGCTCACCACCCGGCCGCCGGCAAAGGCCAACACCGGGGAGGCAAAGCCCCCAAAGCCCAGCTGGAGACCGGAGGAGAGCACCATGGCCAGGAACATGGCCAGGTAGAGACCGGCGCTCACCAGCACCATGGTCAGGTACTTGCCCAAATAGACCTTCCAGCGGCGCACCGGCCGGGTCAGCAGCAGGCGGATGGAGCCGGAGGAGAACTCCCGGGCGATGGAGCTGCCCCCCAGGATGACCGCCACGATGGACACCAGCATCCCCAGGTTGAGGATGTTCATGGCCGCGGTGCGGGGGTCCTTTTGCGACTGGTAGAGGGGCGGGACCCCGTTGTCCAACCCGTACTGGAGCACCTGGTTTTCCTCGGTGGACTCCTGGGCGGCCTTCTCCAGGTTCTCCAGGTACTGCTGGTAGCTCATGTTGGCGGCAAACTGCCCGCCTTTTTGGGAGGAGAGGAACTGCTGTTCATCCAGGGGGATCTCGTACTGCAGGGAGAGGTTTTGCTCCATCTGCTGCAAGCTGGCGGAGCGGTAGTCGTCCTCGCCGTAGCCGATCTTGTGGTCCACCCGGTACTGGTAGAGGGCGACCCGGGCCCGCTGCATCTCGGCGGTCTTTTTGGCCGCCTCCGCCTCGCGGGCCAGAAATTCGTCCTTGGGGTCTGCCTTGGCCGCCGCCTCGGCCGCTTTTTGCTGGTTGAGATCGCTCTGGAGGGCGACCTGCTGGGCTTCCAGGTTGTAGCTGGCCACCTGCATGGGGTCGCCGCTGCGCAGCACGGTGAGCAGCCGCTGCACCTTGGTGGCCATCTGTCCGGCCAGGCCCTTGAGTCCCTCCCTGTCCAGCCCGGCTGCCTCGGGGGGCAGCTGCAGGTAGCTGTCGCCCCCCAGGGAGCCCTGGCTGGCCATCTCCACCGCCTTCTGGCTCTGCAGGAGGGCGCTGTACTGGTTGATGAGGTCCATCCGGTAGTCGGAGTAGCGGGTGACCCCCAGCTCCTTTTGGATCAGCAGGGCGTCCCGCTCGGCCTCAAAGTAGGCGAGCATGGACTTGTCGCCGGTTTTCTTGGCCGTGTCGATGCTCTCCTCGTTCCAGCTCAACTGCCGCTCCAGGTATTCCGAGTCGTCCCCGCCGCCCCAGCTGCGGCTGGAGAGGAAGGGGAAGGCCGCCGCCAGCGCCAGCACCAGGGCCAGGATCACCAGCAGGCTCTTTTTGGAAAACTCCTTGATAAACTCGTTGTGGACGAGTGCCGTTATCTTTTTCATCTCTCGCGTCCCCCTTATTGGATCTGGCCCTTGGAGCCGGTGGTGGTTTCCAAAAACAGCTCCTCAAGGGAGGTGCGGTGGGGGATGACCGAGTAGACCTCGACCCCGCTCTCGCAGAGCTGGCGGACAGCCGCGGCCCGCTGTTTGCGGCTGCAGCTGAGCTGTACCCCACCGGCGGTGGGGGTGATCTCCCCCTGGGGGAAGAGGGCGGCCAGCAATTCGGCGGCCCGCTGGGGGTCGCTCACCTCCCAGAGGGTGGGCACCGACTGGTCGCTCTGCCCCGCCGCGTTGCGCTCGGCCCGCAGGTCCCGCACCGCGACGATCTGTCCGGCGTCCACGATGCAGACCCGGTCGCACATCAGCTCCATCTCGGCGAGCTGGTGGCTGGAGATGAGCACCCCCACCTCTTCCTCGTCGGCCAGCTGGCGCAGGGTGTCCCGCAGTTCTTTGATGCCCACGGGGTCCAGGCCGTTGGTGGGCTCGTCTAAAATCAGCAGCTTGGGCCGGTGGAGGATGGCCTGGGCCACCCCCAGCCGCTGACGCATCCCCAGGGAGTAGCGGCGCACCTTGTCGCCGATGCGGTTTTCCAGTTTGACCTGCCGCACCACCTCGTCGATGCGCTCCCGGCTCACCCCCTGACACATGTTGGCGTAGACTTGCAGGTTCTGCCGGCCGGTCAGGTGGCCGTACATCTCGGGGTTTTCGATGATGCCGCCCACCAGCGAGCGGGCGCGTTCGGGGTCTTTGACCCCGTCGTAGGGGCCGATCTGGATGGAGCCGCTGTCCACCTTGAGTAGTCCGAGGATCATCTTGATGGTGGTGGTCTTGCCGGCCCCGTTGGGCCCCAAAAAGCCCATGATCTCCCCGGGCATCACCGCAAAGCTGGCGTCCCGGATGATGGCTTTCTTGCCGATTTTCTTGTGGAGGTTTTGCACCTGTAAAATGGGTTCCACTTGTTCACTCTCCCGTTCCGGCCCCGCACGGCAGCGCGCCGTGTGGGGCGGCAAAATGGATGTACCGCTCCCGCGCTGTGACCAGTATACCCAATCCCCCGCCGGGGGAGAAGGGGAATCAACGCAAAGTAATAACTTCTTCATCAAATGTTCAGAAACGCCCCTTTCCCCAACTTCTGTGGAGAACTGTGTGGAAAATGTGGAAAACTGGTGGGGTGGGGATGGGGTTTGTGACCGCCAATGTGGAGAAAGCGGTTGAAACGGTGGAATTACCCGATGTATAATTGTGGAGAAAGGGGGGAACGGTGTTGGAAACGGCAATTTCTTGGCTTTTACAGGAAGCCGGGCTGGAGCGGCTGCCCTGGGGGGTGCTGCCCTATCTCCCCGAACTGGTGCGCCCGGAACTGCCCTGCCGCCGGGCGGCCCTCATCCCAGATGAGGCCGCCGCCCTGGCGATCTTCGCCTTCCCCTACAAGGTGGAGGCCGCCTTTGGGGGCAACCTCTCCTGTTACGCGGCGGTGGCCGACTACCACAGGGTCTGCTTCTCCCTCCTCCAGGCGCTCTGCGACCGCCTCACCGCGCGCTGGGGGGGCGTCTCCCTCCCCTTTGTGGACGCCTCCCCCTTTGACGAGGTGGGGCTGGCCGCCGGCTGCGGCCTGGGGGTGCGGGGGGACAACGGCCTGCTCATCACCCCCCGCTGGGGCAGCTATGTCTTTTTGGGGGAGATCGTCACCACCCTTCCCCTGCCGCCCCACAGCGGCCCCGACGGGGGCGACTGCCTCCACTGCGGGCGCTGCAGCCGCGCCTGCCCCGGCAGCTGCCTGGCGGGGGGACGGGTGGAGGCGACAAACTGCCTGTCGGCGATCAGCCAGAAAAAGGGGGAGTTGACCCCGGCGGAGGCGGCGCTGGTGAAGGGGAGCTCCCTCCTCTGGGGGTGTGACCAGTGCCAGCTGTCCTGCCCCCTCAACGCCGGGGCGGAGGAGACCTTTCTCGCCCCCTTTTTGGAGGACTGCCTCCCCCGCGTCAGCCGGGAGGAGATCCGCCCCCTCTGCAAGGGGCGGGCCTTTGGCTTTCGCGGCCCCCGCCCGCTGGAGCGCAACTGGGACCTGCAGCACGAGAAGGGGGAGGGCGGCCCGTCGAATTGACGGGGTTTGGGGCGGGTGGTATAATCGCCTTGAACGGAATGCGGCCCGCGGTGGGCCGACAGAAGGGGGAAACGGGCCATGACAACGCTGATGGTGCAGACCGACCGGGTGCTGCACAACCTGCACACCTTTCAAAAAGCGGTGGGGCGCGCGGCGGTGATCCCGGTGCTCTCGGGCAACGCCTACGGCGCGGGGGACACCCAGATGGCCAAGCTCCTCTTTGCCGAGGGGATCCGGCTGGTGGCCGTCTCCCGGCTGGAGGAGGCGGTGCGGGTGAAAAACGCCATCGCCGGGCTGGATGTGCTGCTGCTCACCCCCTATTCCACCGAGGCCGCGGCCGAGGAGATCGTCCGCCACGACATCGTGGCCACCGTCGGCTCCTACGACAGCGCCGTGGTCCTCTCGGGGATCGCCGGCAAGGCGGGCAAAAAGGTGCGCATCCACTTCAAGTTCGACACCGGCAACGGCCGCTTCGGCTTTTTGCCCGAAGAGGTGAGCAAGGCGGTGCAGGCCGCCAAGTACCTGGACAACCTGGTGCTCACCGGGGTCTACGCCCACATCTCCGGCAGCGAGTGCAAAAAGGAAAAGCAGGTGCGGCGGCAGTACGAGACCCTCAAGGAGATGCTCACCGCTCTGCGGCGGGAGGGGATCTCCTACGGGGTGGTGCACGCCGCCGGCACCCTGCCCGCCCTGCTCTACCCCTGGCTGCGGCTGGACGCGGTGCGCTGCGGCAGCGCCCTCATGGGGCGGCTGAGCGGGGTGAAGGACCGCTGGGGCTTTAAAAAGGTGGGGCGGCTGTGCAGCGAGGTCTGCGACGTGCGCTGGGTGCCCGCCGGCTACCACGTGGGCTATGGCCGCACCTACCGCACCAAGCGGCCCACCAAGATCGCCCTGGTGCCCGCCGGTCTGGCCGACGGCCTCACCGCCGAAAATGCCCGCACCCTCCTCACCGGGCGGGGCTTCTTCTCGGCGCTGCGGGCGGCCATCCGCCGGGTCTCCCGCCAGAAGCGGCTCACCTGCGACGTCAAGGGCCGCCCCGCCCGCATCCTGGGCTATGTGGATTACGAGTCCACCATGGTAGATGTCACCAAGGTGGAGTGCGCGCCCGGGGACATCGTCTCCTTCGACACCGTCCCCTCCTCGGTGGACGGGTCGGTCCGCCGCTCCTACGTCTGATGAAAACGACCAAAAGGCCGGCAGAGAGAATTTTCTCTGCCGGCCTTTTTTGCGCTTGAGCGGAGTTTCCACCCTTTTTTAAGGGGGAGATGGTTTCCCTTTTCCCCCTCGGTCAGGGCGTTGATACGGCCCCGGTCTGCCAACAGCCGGGCGGTGCGGTGGGCAAAATCGCCTCGGCCTGGGGCGACACCTTGCGGGTGGGGTAAGCGGGTCGCACCCCCCGGCCAGCGCCGGGGAGCGGTACAGCACTCCACCCGCTGGGGCCGACGCTGCCGGGCAGCCCCATCTCGGTTTTGACGCAGTCAAAGCTCATCTTTGCCGTCTTTAGGGTGTCGGCATCCAGCGCCGCCTCGGTGATGGGCAGAGGGACGCTTGCCCGACATGGTGGGGATTGCAGGCCAACCGGTACGGAATCAGGGGCGCCGGCATAGCGGCCGCCCCCAGGGCAGAGCGGTTTGAATGCCCGTGACCCCCAGGAGAACGCCCGCTCCCACCTGCTGGGGGGCTGCGCAATCAGTTTGGCCGGCGCCCCAGCGCCGAAGGAGCCGCCCAGACGGCGCATCTGTGCAGATTTCAGCCCAAAACGGCCTGACTGGCCCACCGGTCGCAGGCGGGAAAACTGGCCTCGGCGCCCTTTCCCGGGTGGCCCACGATGTCTACCGCGTATAGGTAAAAGGCACCGGCGAGAAACCGACAGATCAGCGGGTCGTAGGTGGCGGGGTTGTCCCTGTAAAAGACCGGGAGGGGCGGCCCCGACAGCTTGTCGGTCCCCGCTAGATGGGCGCGGCCAAAATCAGCCAGGTACAGATTGCGAAAGGGGGCCCCAGCTTTTGCAGCTGGGCGCCATAGAGGGGACAAAGGGGTACACTTAGCCGCGGAGGGGGATGGAAAATGCCTTCCCGGGGATATCTCCTGCCGCAATGGGAAAACTACTCTCCGATTTGTATATTTTGATTTATTTATACTGTTTGTTTTTAAAAAGGGCGCTGTACAGCCGGGGGAGAAGGGCAGCCGCCAAAACGGCCGCCAGAGGGACCGCCCCGTTCCAGGGGGCGGGCAGCAGGGTGGCGAGGAGGCAGGCCAGGCCGCAGGCAAACCAGACGCGCCCCCCAAAGCGCTGGGTGTGGCGCCAGTTTTCCCGGTCGATGAGGGCGGCGGGGGCCTTGACGCCGCGGCCGCTCTCCCGCCTCGCCTTGGGGAGGCCGTTGCCCAACCAGAGCAGCAGGGAGCCCACCGCCAAGTCCGCCAGGGGCAGCAGCAACCGGCTGTCGGCCCGCGTGATCTCCCAGAGTTCCAGCCCATTTCCGGTGAGGAGGAGCTGTCCCCCAAAGAGGAGGAGGGCCACCCCCCAGGAGGGGCCCATCCCTCCCTGGCTGCCGGGGGAGAGCTGGGCGCGGCGGAGCAGGTGAAAGCCAGCGGCCAGGGCGGGGAAGGCCAGCAGGAGCAGCCGGCTGGCCCACCCGCTCACCCCGCTGTCATTCCACTGGACAGGGATGACGGCGGGCAGTAGGGGCAGGCAGCAGAGGGCGGCCGCCAGCATGAGGGCGATGAGCAGCCAGAACCGCCCGTCGCGCCCCTTCACCCCTCGACCTCCTCGCCTCGAGGGGCGGCGACCTCTCGCCCGGTGAGACCAGCTGCCCAGTGGAGCAGCTCCTCCACCACCGAGAGGTCAGCCTGGTAGTAGATGTACGTCCCCTCCCTCTGGGCGCGGCAGAGACCAGCCTCCCGCAGCACCGACAGGTGGCGGGAGACGGCCGCCCCCGAACAGGCGAAGTGGGCGGCGATCTCCCCGGCGGGGAGGGGGCGGTCCCGCACCAGCTCCAAAATTTCCCGGCGGGTGGGGTCGGCCAGCGCCCGCATCGTCTCCTGCAGTCCCATGAAAACACACCCCTTCTTTGAGCCTTTATTTAACTAAATTGTTAAATATAAGGATACCCCCATTTCTCGCCCCTGTCAAGGCGGAGGAGGCGCGCACCGACCCGGCAAAAAGAGGGGCCGTGTGGGCGAAGAATTTTTGCATTTCTGACAAAAACCTATGGCCTTTTGCAGCGGATGATGGTAGAATGGAGATACCAAAGGAAGCACCTTTTATCACCAGTTAAAGGAGGGCCATATCGTGAAACTGATATTTGCTATCGTAAACAAAGACGATTCCAGCGCGGTCCAAAGCGCATTGACCAAGGAGAAGTTCTCGGTCACCAAACTCGCCACCACCGGCGGCTTCCTGCTGGCGGGCAACACCACCTTCATCATCGGTACAGACGACGAAAAGGTCGAGCAGGTGCTGGGCATCATCGAGGAGAACAGCAAGCGCCGCACCCAGATCGTCCCCTCTTCCATCGCCTATGGCGCGGGACTGTCCTCTGCCTACCCCATCGAGGTGACCGTCGGCGGCGCCACCATCTTTGTGACCGATGTCTCCAGATTTGAAAAGTACTGATTTTACATCCGAATTTAAGGGCAATCCCCTGGTTTTGCAAACGCTGCGCGCCATGATCGACGCGCGGCGTTTGCCCCATGCCATGCTTTTTGAGGGCCAGCAAGGGTGCGGTACATACACCCTTGCTGTTTTGTTTGCCGCCCAGGTCCTCTGCCAGGGCCAGCCGGCCGAGCAGGCGGAGCGGATCCGCCGCCAGGTGGAGGAGGGGAGCCACCCCGACTTGCGGGTGGTCACCTCGGGGGAGCGCAGCAGCATCTCGGTGGACGAGGTGCGCGCCATCATCGAGGACATCTACCTTCGCCCCAACGAGGGGGAGAAGAAGATCATCCTCATCGGGGGCGCGGGGGAGATGACCCCCCAGGCCCAGAACGCCCTGCTCAAGGTGCTGGAGGAGCCGCCGGAACACGCCCTCTTCCTCCTCACCGCCGAGAGCCGGCAGGCCCTGCTGCCCACCGTCCTCTCCCGGGTGGTCTGCTTCTCCGTCCTCCCCCCCTCGCCCGAGGAGTGCATCGAGCACTTTGCGGGCCTGGGCCAGGGCGGCGGGGAGACCGCCTTTGCCGCCCACCTCTTCGGTGGGGCCATCGGCTCGGTCGCCCGCTACTTGAGCGAGGAGGAGGGGCCGGCCCTGCAGGCAAAGGTACAGGCGGCCCTCGATTTGCTGGGGGCGCTGGCCCAGCGCCGCCTGTCGGCGGTGGCGGCCGCCCTTTACCGCCCCAAAAACCGGGATGAGATGAGCGCCCTGCTCGAAGAGCTGACCCAGCTGCTGCCCTATTGCCAGCGCTTGGCTTTGGGCAAGGTCCCCCCCTTCCCCCTGCGGATGAAGGCGGACGGGGAAATTGTCAACCTGAACACCGAGGCCCTCTACCGGGAAATCGCCCGGGGCAGGGTCTCCTTACAGCGAAACTGCAACTTGTCGCTCCTGCAGGCCAGTCTCAGCGACCGGCTGGCCCGGGCGGCACACGAAGGAGGGCAGTGATTGCAAGATGGCAGAAGTAATTGGCGTGCGTTTTAAAAACGTGGGCAAGGTATACTATTTCGACCCCGACGGGGTGCAGATGCCCAAGGGATCCCGGGTGATCGTGGAGACCGCCCGCGGCATCGAGTGCGGACAGGTGGCCATGGCCAACCGCCAGGTGGCCGACGGCACCATCGTCAAGCCCCTGAAAAAGGTGGTGCGCGCCGCCACCCAGGAGGACCTGGACAAGCTCGAGCGCAACCGAAAAAAGGAAAAAGAGGCCTATGCGGTCTGTCTGAAAAAAATCGAGAAGTTCCACCTGGACATGAAGCTCATCGACGTGGAGTACACCTTTGACGGCAGCAAGATCCTCTTTTACTTCACCGCCGACGGCCGGGTCGACTTCCGCGAACTGGTCAAGGACCTGGCCTCGGTCTTTCGCACCCGCATCGAGCTGCGGCAGATCGGGGTGCGCGACGAGAGCAAGATGCTGGGGGGCCTGGGGGTCTGCGGGCGGCCGTTTTGCTGCTCCACCTTCCTGGGCGAGTTCCAGCCGGTCTCCATCAAGATGGCGAAGGAACAGGGCCTCTCCCTCAACCCCACCAAGATTTCCGGCACCTGCGGGCGGCTGATGTGCTGCCTCAAGTACGAGCAGAAGGGGTATGAGGAATTTGGCCGCCTCACCCCCCGCCCCGGCTCCCTGGTCAAGACCGCCGAGGGCCCCGGCGTGGTCACCGAGGCAAACGTCATCACCGGGCGGCTGAAGGTCAGCCTGCAAAAGGACGAGGCCGCGCCTCCCAAGGTTTTCCAGAGGGAGGACGTCACCGTCATCCGCGCCGGAAAGGCCCGGGACGGGGGCCGCCAGGGCGGCCATAAAGGCGACAAAAAAGTTGCCGAATAATTCTTGTAATTTCGCGAAAGTATGTTAGAATAGGGGTAACATGAGGGAGGTGGAATTCCAATGGCTTACAAAATCAATGACGATTGCATCAGCTGTGGCGCTTGCGAGGCGGCCTGCCCCGTAAACGCGATTTCCGAGGGCGACGGCAAGTACGTGATCGACGCAGACACCTGCATCGACTGCGGCTCCTGCGCCGGCGTCTGCCCGGTGGGCGCTCCCCAGGCGGAGTAGGAAACAGCACATCATGCATATCAGCGGGCGGCGGGCAGTGATGTCTGCCGCCCGCTTCTCTATGCCCGAAAAGGGGGGCGGGAAGATGGCGAAAACACAGGGGGAAGAGGCGCTGGGCGGGGGCCTCTTCCTGTCGGTGGACGGCGAGCACCGCTTTGGCCTCGACGCCTTTTTGCTGGCCCGCTTTGCCGCCCCCCGCCGGGGCGACCGGGTGGCCGACCTGGGCTGTGGCTGCGGCATCGTCCCCTTTCTCCTCTGGCGGGACTTCCGCCCCACCCGGGTGGACGGGGTCGAGCTGCAGCCGGCGGCCGTCCGGCTCTTCGCCCGTTCGGTGGCCCGCTCGGGAAACCCGTCCCTCTACCCGCTGGAGGCCGATCTGCGCCAGCTGGAGGGCCTTCTCCCCGCCGGGGCCTTTGACCTGGTCACCTGCAACCCGCCCTATTTCCGGGCGGGCTCCGGGCCGGCCGGGGCCTCTGCCAGCGCCCGCCTGGCCCGGCAGGAGGGGGGCTGTACCCTGGAGGAGGTCTGCCGGAGCGCGGCCCGGCTGCTGCGCAGCGGCGGCCGGTTCTGCCTCTGCCAGCGGCCCCAGCGGCTGGCAGAGGTCTTTGCCGCCCTGCGCGGCGCGGGGCTGGAGCCCAAGCGGCTGCGGCTGGTGTGCGGTCGCCCCGGCAGCGCCCCCTGGCTCGTTTTGGCAGAGGGGCGCAAGGGGGGCCGCCCCTCCCTGCAGGTGGAGGGCTGCCTGTACACCCAGGGGGCGGACGGCGCCCCCGACCCCGCCCTAAACAGCCTTTACAAACCCCTGTGAGGAGGAAAACAACGTGTCAAAATTATATGTGGTGGGCACCCCCATCGGCAACCTGGGAGATTTCTCGCCCCGGGCGCTGGAGGTGCTGCAAACCTGCGATTTCATCGCCGCTGAGGACACCCGGGTCACCCTCAAACTCCTCAACCGCTTCGGGGTGAAAAAGCCGATGGTCAGCTACTACGAGCACAACATCCGCGCCCGGGGGGAGGAGATCGTGGACCGGATCCTCGCCGGGGAGAGCTGTGCCGTGGTCACCGACGCGGGGATGCCCTGTATCTCCGACCCGGGGGAGGACCTGGTGCGCCTCTGCCGGGAGCGGGAGGTGGAGATCGAGGTGGTGCCCGGCCCCAGCGCGGTCATCGCCGCCCTGGCCGTCAGCGGGCTGCCCACCAGCCGCTTCTCCTTTGAGGGGTTTCTCTCCACCACCCGCAAAAACCGGCTGGCCCACCTGGAGGAGATCCGCCAGATGCGCCACACCCTCGTCTTTTACGAGGCGCCCCACAAGCTCCTCACCACCCTGCAGGACCTGAAGGAGGGGCTGGGGGACCGCCGGGTCGCCCTCTGCCGGGAGCTGACCAAACTCCACGAAGAGGTGGTGAGGACCACCTTCAGCGGCGCGCTGGAGCACTATGCCGACCACTCCCCCAAGGGGGAATACGTGCTGGTGGTGGAGGGGTACACCCCGCCCCAGCCCGTCCAGGTCGCCCTGGAAGAGGCCGTTGCCCTGGCCCGCCGCCTGGTGGAGGAGGGGCAGGCCCCCACCGCCGCCTGCAAGGAGGCCGCCCGCCAGACCGGCCACCGCAAATCGCAGATCTACACCGCCCTGCAGGAGGGGCGGTAGCGCCCCCGGCAAAGGGGGGAGGAGCGGGCAGACAAAACCGTCTGCCCGCTCTCTTTGCGCCCTCTGCTTCCCATCGTCCCCGGTTCTGGCCCCGCCGGGGGCGACATATAGTAGGGTGAGCGGCGCCGCGCCGGTGCGCCGCCGCCTTTTGGCGAGAGGGGGGATGGGATGGAGCTGCTCTGTTTTTTGGGCATTGCCGCCGCCGTCTTTATCAACGGCTTTACCGACGCGCCCAACGCCATGGCCACCGCGGTCTGCACCCGGGCCCTCCGCCCCGTCACCGCGGCGGCCTTGGGCGGGGTCTGCAACTTTCTGGGGGTGCTGGTGATGTACCGGCTCAATTCCAGCGTGGCCGACACCATCTCCTCCCTGGTGCGCATCCCCCCTGGGGCAGGGCAGGCGGTGGTGCTGGCCGCCCTTCTCACCATCGCCCTCTGGGGCTTTTTCGGCTGGACGCTGGGGGTCCCCACCTCCGAGAGCCACGGCCTCATCGCCGGTCTCACCGGCGGGGCCCTGGCGGTCAACTGGTCGATGCAGTCGGTGGATCTTGCCCAGTGGGCCAAGGTGCTCAAGGGCTTTGTCATCTCGGTGGCCTTTGGCTTCATCGCCGGGTATCTGGTGGCCGCCATCCTCGCCCTGCTGGCCGACGGCCGGGGGCGCTTTCGCACCGAACGGGCTATCGACCGGGGGCAGGTGGCCTTTCTGTGCTGCACCGCCTTTCTCCACGGCGCCCAGGACGGCCTCAAATTCCTGGGCGCCTACCGCTATGCGGTGGGGGAGATCGGCGCCCTGGCCCTGGTCACCGTCTCGGCGGTGATGACGGTGGGCACCCTGATGGGGGGGTTCAAAATCATCAAAAAGGTGGGGATGGACATGGTGCGGATGGAGAAGTACCAGGGCCTCGCCTCCGATGTGGCCTCCTCGGTGGGGCTGCTCACCGCCAGCCTCACCGGGGTGCCGGTGAGCACCAGCCACATCAAGACCACCGCCATTGTCGGCGCCTGCGCCCGCCAGTCGGTGAAAAAGGTCAACGTATCGGTGGTCGTGGACATCTTCAAGGGCTGGCTCTACACCTTTCCCGTCTGCGGGGTGCTGGGCTTCTTCCTCACCAAATTTCTCATCCGGCTGTGAGCATCTCCCGTCATATCCCGCCTGATGAGGGCATAGAGATAGAGGGTATGCGGGCGGGAAGGCGCTTCTCTGCCCGCCCAGATCGTTTTGGGAGAGGAAAAAACAATGCATCTGAAAAGTGAGAACAGGCTCTTTTCCTGCGTGGAGCAGGTGTTGGAGGAGCTGGCGGCCCTCTGCCGGGGCAAACCCGCCCCCCGGGAGGACGGACAGGGCTACCTGATGATCCAGCGGGCGTTCATCCTGCCGGTGGACAGGGAGGACCTCTGCGCCCTCTACAGCCAGCTGCGCCAGTGCGCGGCCCTGGCCCGGGCCCTGGGGGGGCGGCTGCCCCCGTTGGCCCAACCCCTGCTGGACTGGCAGGGGGCCGCCGTGCAGGCGCTGGAGTGCGCCCGCCAAAACGGCCGGGGCAGCGACATCCTCGCCCACCTGCCGAAGATGGAGCGGGACCTAGAGGCCCTCTACGCCCTGGCCGAGGGCCCGCGGGAGGCCCTGTTGGCCGCTGCGACCGCCCAGGCCACCGAGACCCTGGCCCGCATCGGGGTCAAGAAGAGCTGAGCGCAGGGCAGAGCGAACGCGCCCCGGTGAAAGGAAGCCTCCCTTTTCACCGGGGCGTTTTTGTGTTAGAGTAGGGGTCAGAAAGAGTGTGCCGGGCGCCGCCCGGCAGATGGGGGGCAGGGGTTTGAAGTTCATCGTCTTTTCGGACAACCACGGCAAGCTCGGCGGAATGGAGCGGGTCATCCGCAGCCACCCCGAGTGCGCCGTCTACATCCACCTGGGGGACAGCGAGGGCACCTTGCAGACCCTGCGGCAAAACCACCCACAGCTGCAGTTCTGGGCGGTGCGGGGCAACTGCGATTTCGGCAGCGAGGAGCCGGCGGAACAGACCCGACAGGTGGAGGGACACACCCTCTTTTTTACCCACGGGCACCACTACGGGGCCAAGTTCAGCACCGACCACCTCTGGGACAAGGCCCGGCAGCTGGGGGCGGACGTGGTCCTCTTCGGCCACAGCCACACCCCCTGCCAGGAGTACAGGGAGGGGATCTATCTCCTCAACCCCGGCAGCATCGCCCACCCGAAGGAGGGGCCGCCCACCTACGGGGTGCTGGATGTGCGGGTGAGCGGGGTCCTCTTCAGCGTGGCGGAGGTGCGCGGGTGAGCCGGCTGGAGCGGGCCCCCCGGGTCTTTGCCGAGCTGGGCTCCACCAACACCCACTGCAAGGCCCACCTGGCCGACCTGCCCGACGGGGCGGCGGTGCTGGCGCTGCGGCAGACGGCGGGCCGGGGCCGCCGCGGCAAGAGCTGGGCCGACACCGCCGACAGCGGGATGGCCCTCTCCTTTGTCCTCAAGGGCATCGAGCTGCGGCAGGTGGCGGCCCTGCCCCTCTGCGTCGGCCTGGCGGTGTCCGAGGCGCTGGAGGAGGCCGCCGGCTGCCGGGCGGAGATCAAGTGGCCCAACGACCTGGTGGTGGGGGGAAAGAAGGTCTGCGGCATCCTCTGCGAGGGGGTCGTGGGGGAGGAGACGGCAGCCGTCTGCGGCATCGGGGTCAACCTGACCCAGACGGCGGAGGACTTTGCCCGCCGGCAGCTGCCCCACGGGGGCTCCCTCTTGAGCGAGTGCGGCGTCCGCCTCGCCCCCCGGGAGCTGGCCGTGCAGGTGTTGGCCCACTGCGACCGGCGCGTCGAGCAGTTTCTCGCCCAGGGGCTCCCCTCCCTCCTCCCCGCCTACCGGGCCCGCAGCGCCACCCTGGAGCGCACCGTGCGGGTCCTCTGGGAGGGGCGCGAGGCGGTGGGCCGGGCGGTGGACGTGGGGGAGGACGGCTCGCTCCTGGTGGAGATCGACGGGCAGGTCGTGTCGGTCTGCAGCGGCGAGGCCTCGGTGCGGGGGCTCTACGGCTACCGGTAAAAAAGAGAGAGGGGGGAGCGGCTTTTGCGGCCGCTCCGCCCTCTCTTTTTCATTTTTAGCTCATCTGCCGAAGAGCTCGTTGATGTCGTGAAGGGAGTGGTTTTTGGCGATGACCATCACCTTGTCGCCGCTCTCCAGGGTGGTCTCGCCGCGGGGGATGAGCATCTCCTCCCCCCGGGTGATGGTGACCACCACCACGTCCTTGCTCAGGCCGATCTCGGCCAGGGTCTGCCCGGCCTTGGGGAAGTGGTCGGGGATGACGATCTCGTTGAGGGAGGCCGCCCCGGCGTTGAGGCTCATGAGCAGCTTGATCTGGGCGTTGTCCGCCTCGTGCTCGATGACCCGCACGATGTTGTTGGTGGTGCAGACCGGCACGTCCACCCCCAATTTTTTCATCACCCGCAGGTTGCGGGGGTTGTTGACCCGGGCGACCGTCTTCTTGACCCCGAACTTCATCTTCGCCAGCTGGCAGGAGATGAGGTTGTCCTCGTCCCGCCCGGAGACGCTGATGAGGGCGTCGGCCGTCCCCACGTCAGCGCTCTCCAGCGCCTCGATGGTGGTTCCGTCCCCGCAGATGACGGGGATGTCCAGGGCGTCGGCCAGGTGGGCGCAGGTGCGCTTGTCGATTTCTACCACATGGGGCCGGTGGCCGTGATTGAGCAGTGTTTCGGCGAGATAGAGGCCGATTTTCCCCCCGCCAACGATAACGACGTTCATCTTGTTCCCTCTTCTCTCACATTCAGTCGACGATTTTTACGGCGATCAGGGTGTCCCCCGGGCGCAGGGCGATGGGGTTGCGGCAGCACAGTTCCATGGTGGTGTCGCTGTGCAAAACCCCCAGCAGCTGCAGCCCCGCCTCCAGCGACAGGCAGTCGGTCTGCCGGCCCACCTGGCCGGGTTCCACCGGCAGGTAGACATAGGAGAGGGTGGTGGAGCCAAAGGTGGCGTACTGCCGCGCCGAGCCGGTGGTCAGCGACTGGGTGATGGCGTCCACCGTCAGGTTGGTGGGGCAGACGGTGTGCAGCCCGAAGTGGACGAACACGTCCTTGCGGGCGGGGTCGTAGATGCGGGTGATGACGGTGGGCACCGAAAAGAGCTCCCTCGCCACCTGGCCCACCATGATGTTGATGTTGTCGTCCTGGGTGACGGCGGCCAGGGCGTCGCACCCCTCGATGCCGGCGGCCTTGAGGACCTCCTCATCAAAGGGCACCCCGGCCACGGTGATGCCGTCAAAGCTGTCTCCCAGGCGCTCGAAGCGCTCCTCCACCTCGTCCACAACGGCCACGTCGTGCCCGTCGCGCTGCAGCTTTCTGGCCAGGCTCGAACCGACCTTGCCACAGCCGACCACTACGATATTCATCGCTCAAAGACCCTCTTTCTCATATTGCGCAGTCCCTGCCTTGTCTGCAAGTATCCCAATTATAGCACAGCCCCCAGGGGAAGGAAAGCGGGCTTTTTTCCCGAAAAGGGGCAATTTCTCCCCTGGGGGGCGGCTTCTTTTGCCCAAGATGCGCAAAATGCGGGGACACTTCTCCTCTCTCCACATATACTGAGTCAGAGGGCCGTCCGCGGCCCGCCGAAGGGGGGAAGGGAAAAATGGCGATTTGGATCGGGGTGCTCTGCGCCTGGGGCGGTTTTTTGGTGGGGTTTGTCTGCTGTGCGCTCTTTTGCGGCAGCAAGGAGCGCGGCCGGGGCAAGCGGCCCCGGTAGAGCGGCAGACCGGGCGGCACGGCGGGGCCGCCGTCCTTTTGCCCGCCGGGGGGACAGGCCCTAGCGGGGCTGGGGATGGGCGCGGTAGTAGTCTTCCAGCTGGGAGACCGGCACCGAGAAGAGGCGGCAGAAGTTCTGCCAGAAAATCTTGTCCAGTGTCTCCTGGGGCAGCCGCAGGGCGTAGAGGCGCTCGAGCTCGGCGGCGCAGTCCCACATGGGAAAATCGGTGCCGAAAAAGACCTTGTCGGGGCCAAAGCGGTCGATGAGGGCCCGGGCCTCCTTCCGCCCGAGGGCGAAGAGGCTGCTGGAACAGTCCACGTAGACGTTGGGCAGGCAGAGGGCCTGGGCCGCCTCCTCCCAGCGCTGGTAGCCGCCGAAGTGGGCGCCGATGCAGGTGAGCTCGGGCACCGCCCGCGCCACCCGGGCCAACTTCTCCGGACGGGAGTAGTCGTAGCGGGCGTCCCCGGTGTGAAAGAGGACGGGCAGTCCCCGTTCGGCCAGCCGCCGGTAGACCGGCATCATCCGCTCGTCGTCGATGTCAAAGCACTGAAAGTCCGAGTGGAGCTTGATCCCCCGCAGCCCCAAGGCGATGATCCGCTCGATTTCGGCATAGGGGTCCTTCATCTCCGGGTGCAGGGCCCCTAGGCCGATGAGTCGGTCGGGGTGCAAGTTTACCTTGGAGGCGACAAAGTCGTTGATGGAGGACACCTGCTCGGCCTTGGTGGCCACCGAGCAGACCAGAAAGAGGGCCACACCGCAGCGATCTCCCTCCTCCAACAGCTCGTGGGTCATCCCGTCAAACTGCATGTCCAGACTGTAAAACTCCCCGATGGAAGAGGCCGCCTTGGCGGCGATCTTTCGGGGGAAGATGTGGGTGTGGGCGTCGATGATGTACTGGGGCACAGAAAAAACCTCCTTTGGTTGCTCAGCGCTGGGCGCCGGGGATCTGGGGTCGGGCCAGCCAGGTCTCCTTTTGCACCCAGACCGAGCAGGAGCCGCCGCCGACCGGCAGGGTGACCCAGCCGTCAGCCCCCACGGCGATCTCCTCCCCCCGGCCGCCCAGGCAGTCCACCAGGGTCTTGCCCGCCAGGTGTGGCCCGGCAAAGAGCCGCTTTTGCCCGCCGGGGCCGTCGGTCAGGACCGCGCAGAGGCCGGAGCCGGGGTGAGAGGGGTCGCCCTGGCGGCTCCACCCCACCACGTCCCGGTCGTCAAAGGCGTCGATCTGGGGGCCCCAGGCGCAGGTCTGCCGGGCCCAGAGGAGGGCGGAGAGAGGCTGGCCCATGGGGGCGATCCCGTCGTGGGGGATGCCGTAGTAGTCGCCGTAAAAGACGCAGGGCAGCCCCTCGCTGCGCAGGAGGATGTAGGCGTAGGCCAGGGGTTTGAACCACCCCTCCACCCAGGATTCCAGCGCCTGGCCGGGCTGGGTGTCGTGGTTGTCCACAAAGGTGACCGCCAGCTGGGGCGCCCGCTGCACCAGGGCGTTTTGCCCCAGGGAGCCCATGTCGAAATTCCCCCCGCTGTGGGAGGCCTGGCAGAACTGTTGGTGCAGCGGCACGTCAAAGAGGGAGAGGGAGCCGCCGGTGACCCCGATGTAGTGGCAGAGGGCGTCGGCGCTCTGGTTCCAGTACTCCCCCACGGCAAAGACCGGCTTGCCGGTGAGGCGGCGCAGGGCGTGCAGCCAGTCGCGGAAAAAGGTGAAGCGGATGTGCTTGGCCGCGTCGATGCGAAAGCCGTCCACCCCGGTCTCGCTTAGGTACCACAGCCCCCAGCGGGTCAACTCCTCCACCACCTGGGGGTTGCCCAGGTCGACGTCGGCCCCCATCAGGTAGTCGTAGTTGCCGTTTTCCGAGTCGACCTCGCTGTCCCACTCCTTGCCCTGAAACTTGAAGATGGCCTTTTCGCCGGTGGCGTCGTCCCAGTCGATGCCGTCAAAGTGCTCCCAGTTCCAGCAGAAGTCGGAATAGCGCCCGCCCCGGCCGGGGAAGGTGAAGGAGGTCCAGGCCGAGATGGTGCGGGCCGGGCCGGTCTGGCGGTAGCGGTCCACCCAGTCGTAGGGGGTGGCGGACACCTGTTCGGTGCCGTCGGCGCCCATGCGGTGGTCCAGCACCGCGTCGGCCCAGACGGCGATCCCCTCCCGCTGCAGGGCCTGGATCGCCGCCAGGTACTCGGCCTTGGTGCCGTACTTGGTGGCCACCGTCCCCCGCTGTGCAAACTCCCCCAGGTCGTAGAGGTCGTAGACGCCGTAGCCCACATCCTCCCTGCCGGCGGCCCCCTTGTAGGCAGGGGGGAGCCAGAGGGCGGTGATCCCGTCGGCCGCCAGCCGGGCGGCCTCGGCCTCGGCCTGCCGCCAAAGGCGGCCGTCGGCGGGGAGATACCACTCAAAATACTGCATGGCAGTGGGGTTTTTCACAGGGCAACCTTCCTCTCTTGCCGGGGCGCGCGCCCCGGGAAACAATGAAGATATCATACCCCCATTCCCCGCAAAAGGCAACCGCCCGCCCGTTGACAACCGGGCCGCCCGCCCGTACACTAGAGGCAGCGATCGGTTGAGAGAGGGGAGGGGCACAGGTGAAAAAGACCATTTTGCTGGCCGGGTTCGGCACTGCCCGCTGGGCGGATTACGCCCCCGCCGCCGGCGCGCTGGAAGGGGAGCTGGCCGACGCCTTCCCCGGCTGGTCGGTGCGGCGGGCCTTTGCCAGCAGCCGCTTGGCGGCGGCCCTCACCGAGCAGGGACACCCCACACCCCACCTCCCCGCCGCCCTCGCGGAGTTGGCGGCGGCAGGGGGGGCGCTGGCTGTCCTCCCCACCCACCTGGCCGCCGGGGGGGAGTACGACGGCCTCGCTGCCCAGTTGTCCGCCTTGGCCCCCCGGCTGTCGGCCCTGGCGGTAGCCCGCCCCCTCCTCTCCAGCGGGGAGGACTGTATCCAGGTGGCCCGGGCCCTGCTCGAGGGGATTTTGTTGGAGGAGGGCGAGGGCCTGGTGCTGATGGCCCACGGCAGCCGCGCGGCGGGGATGGGCCCCTACCGGCCCCTGGCGGCGGCCCTGCCCCAGCGGGTGGCGCTGGGCGCCATGGTGAACGGCGGCCCCGAGGCGGCGGGGCGACAGCTGCTGCGGGCGGGGTATCGCCGCTGCGCCCTGGCCCCCCTGCTGGTCTGTGCCGGCGGCCACGCCCGGCGGGAGATGGCCGGCCCGGGCCCCGACAGCTGGCTCTCCCGCCTGCGGGGGATGGGGCTGGCCGTCCGCCCCCTGCACCAGGGGCTGGCCGAGCTGCCCGCCCTGCGCGCCCTCTACTGCCGCCACCTGGCAGAAGCCCTGGCCGCCACCGGGCTCGACTCGGTTTGACAGGGGTCGCCAGCGGGTGGTATGCTGATTTCATATGCCGTGAAAAGGGGTTTTGAGAGATGAAGAAAATGGTGCGGATGCTCTTTCACCGGGTGGTGCTGGTGGGAGCGGCCATCCTCCTGCAGCTGGCGCTGCTGGTGGTGATGTTGGTCCGGTTTGAGCGGTACTTTGTCTATTTTTACGCCGTCTGTTTCCTGCTGAGCTTGGTGGTGGTGCTGGGCATCATCAACGGCCGCAGCAACCCCGGCTACAAGATCGCCTGGCTCATCCCCATCCTCCTCTTTCCCATCTTCGGCGGGCTCTTCTACCTGATGTTCGGGCAAAACCACCTCTCCCGCCGGGAGAGAAAGAAGATGGCCCCCCTGCGGGAAGAGGTGCACCAGCTCCTCCCCGCCGAAAACCCGGTGCTGCGCCAGCTGGAGGAGGAGAGCCCCGAGGCGGCCAATCAGGCCAGATACATTGAAAAGTGGGCCTATGCCCCTCTCACCAAGGACAGTTTCAGCGAGTTCCTCCCCTCGGGCGAGAGCAAGTTCGAGCGGATGAAGGCCGAGTTGGAGCGGGCCGAGCGCTTCATCTTTTTGGAGTACTTCATCATCGAGCCGGGGGTGATGTGGGACAGCATCCTCGAGATTTTGGTCCGCAAGGCCGCCCAGGGGGTGGATGTGCGGGTGATGTACGACGACCTTGGCAGCATCATGACCCTGCCCTACCGCTACGACCGCCAGCTGGAACAGCTGGGCATCAAGAGCTGTGTCTTCAACCCCTTCGTGCCGGTGCTCAGCAGCCGCTTCAACAACCGCGACCACCGCAAGATCTGCGTCGTCGACGGCCACACCGGCTTCACCGGCGGCATCAACCTGGCCGACGAGTACATCAACGCCTACGAGAAGCACGGCCGCTGGAAGGACTCGGCCATCCTCCTGCGGGGCCCGGCGGTGGACAACCTGACGGTGATGTTCCTCACCGTCTGGGCCTTCACCCGGGGCGAGACCGAGGACTTTGCCCCCTACCTCTACGAAGCTGGGCAGGGCGGCCCGGTGTCCGCCGGGGACGGCTATGTGCAGACCTTCTGCGACAGCCCCCTGGACGACGAGGCGGTGGGGGAGACGGTCTATCTAAACCTCATCAACAAGGCAAGGCGCTACGTCTACATCACCACCCCCTACCTCATCATCGACAACGAGATGGTCACCGCCCTCTGCATTGCCGCCAAGAGCGGGGTGGACGTGCGGATCATCACCCCCCACATCGCCGACAAGTGGTATGTCCACGCTGTCACCAGGGCCTACTACGAGTCGCTGGTGGAGTGCGGGGTCCGCATCTACGAGTACACCCCGGGCTTCATCCACTCCAAGACCTTTTCGGTGGACGACGAGTATGGGGTGGTGGGGACCATCAACATGGACTACCGCAGCCTCTATCTCCACTTTGAGTGCGCGGCCTGGCTCTACCGCACCCGCAGCGTCCTTCAAATCAAGGAGGAGTTCCTCCGCACCCTGCTGGAGTGCCAGGAGATCACCCTGGACGACTGCCGCAACGTGCCCTGGCCCAAAAAGCTGGGGCGGGCCTGTCTGCGGGCCTTTGCCCCGCTGATGTGACAGAATGGCCCAAAGGCAAAAGGAAGGCCGGACGACCCGCGGGTCGTCCGGCCTTCTCCCTTTGTCGGGCAGCTATTTTTGGGATCCGCCGCCTCCTGTATGCAGCGCAGGGCGTTCAGGCTGCGGGGTAGCCGATATAGGGCAGGGCGGGCTGTCGACGGGGTGGCGATCAGGGCGCGCTGGCCGGTCCCCAGCCGCCAAGAAGCAGAAGGCGATCAGCTCCCGCTGGCGCAGATCGGACCCTGTTCGGGTGCAGTAGTCGCCAAAGCAGTTGGCCGCCAGCCAGCGGTCGATGTGGCGGCTCTCCTCCGGCCCCGAGCGCCAGAAGTCGGCCATCCCCTCGCCGAAGATGTCCACCTGGGCCTGGGTCCCGGCCTCCCGCCGGGTTTCGGCCGCGGTGGTGGACTGGCCGGGCAGGGGGAGGGGGACCCCCTCTTTGAAGAGCGCCTTATTGTGGGCGCACAGAGAGGGGCCGCCCAATCCCAAATAGGCCGTGGCCTGGCAGGCGACCTCCTTCAGCGGTACCGGGGTGAGCCCGGCGGCCAGAGCGTCGGGGGCGGGGACGGCAAGGCAGTCGCACCCTCGCAGCCCAAAAGGGCGGCCAGCACCGCCGGCATCCGGGTGGCGGTGCTGGCCGCCGGGCGAGCCACCTCGCAAAAGGCAAAGTCTGCAAAGAGGGCGGTGAATTCCGGGTCGCGCTCCCCAGCGAAAAGGGGTCGAAACATTCCCTATGAGACATGGCGTCTCCTCCCTTTCGGCAGCTTGTGTTGCCGCCGCTTTCACCACAGCGCCTGGAGTGCGCTCCAAGTCAAGGGAGAGGGGAGAAGAGCGCTCTATTTTCGGCAGCCGCAATCGCGCTGCGGCCGGCGGCAGCACAGCAGGGCGGCGAGCAGGGTGAAGAGGAGGATCAGCCCGCCGAGGATCAGCCAGATGCTGTCGATGCCCGGCCCCGGGGGAACGGTGGCATCCCAGACCGCCTTGAGGCCGTAGGGCTCCACCGCGCTGTCCTCGGCAAATCCGCCGGTGAGGGAGGAGAGCTCCTCCCCGGTGCGGTTAAGGAGAGAGCTGTCGGGCGCCAGGGCGGTGTCCCCCACAGTGTAGCGGTGGTCGGGGTAGTCGGTAAACCAACCGGCAAAGGGCTGTCCCTGGCTGTTGGGGCCGTAGCTCCTGCGCAGCACCATCACCCCGTTGTCGTTCCAGGCGTCATCCCCGCCGGTGCCCGCCGTGTTGTCGTAGAGCAGGGCCGCGTCGGACATGATGAAGGCCATCCGCCCCACCGAGGTCTGGCGGTCATTGGGGTTGGCAGGGGTGCGCCCCCGGGCGTTGTAGACCCCGCCCCCCAGCCCACCGGCGCTGTTTTGGCGGATGGAGCCCCCCTCAAAGAGGAACTGCACCTGCACCTTGTCGGCGGTGGGGCGGGTGAAATAGGGCATTTCGGCGTTGTAGACGCCGCCCCCGTCGATGGTGGCGGTGTTCTCCTCCACCCGGCCCCCTGTCATCCGCAGGACGGTGTCATTTTGGGAGGAGGCGCGCCCGGCGTTGGCGATCCCCCCGCCGTACTTGGCGCTGTTTTGCAGGATGTCGGTCCCCGCCAGCAGGGGCGGGGTGTCGGTGTCGTTGCTGCCCCAGCAGAAAAGCCCCCCGCCGTAGCAGTTTTCGGCGCTGTTTTGGCGGATGGTGCCGCCGGTGAGCTCCACCTGGCCCACCCCGCCAAAGCCGGTGGCGGTCTCGGCCGAGATGCCGCCGCCCCCGTAGAAGGTGCCGGAAGCGGTGGTCTCCTCGGTGGTCAGCACCCGGTTTTCAGCGACCAGGCCGCCGCTCATCCGCAGCAGCCCCTCCCGGCTGGAGATGCCGCCGCCCCAGTAGAGGGCGGTGTTTCTCTGCACCGTCCCCTGTTTGAGGGAGAGGATCCCCTCGGGATAGGGGGAGGTGGAATAGTAAGTCAGGTAGAGGCCGCCCCCCTCTTTGGCGGCGGCATTCTCCTCCACCACCGCCTCGGGGGAGTCGATGACCAGGTTTCCCCCGGCCTGGTAGACGCCTCCGCCGTAGCCCACCTCAGTTCCGCCGGTGGTGGCGGCGCTGTTGCCCGCAATGCGGGCGCTGCCGAGCAGGGAGAGCTGGGCCCTGCCGGCGGCGGGGTCGACGGCGCTGCCAAAGAGGGCAACGCCGCCCCCGCTGGCAGCGCTGTTGCCGGTCAATTCGCCCCCGCTCATGGAGAAGCCCGCGTCCAGCAGGTAGACCCCGCCCCCGTAGTTGGCGGCGCTGTTCTGGGAGACGCTGCCCCCGCTCATGTTCAGCTGGGCGCCCTGGGTCAGGGCAAGGCCGCCCCCGCCCCGGCCGGTGCAGCTGCAGTTTTGCACCAACGCCCCCTCCTGCACCGCGACGGTGGCGCCGGTCCCGGTGGCAAATACCCCGCCGCCGGTGGTTCCGGCGCCCTGCACTAAGCTGTTTTGCAGGGTGCAGCCGCTGGCCAAGGTCAAGGTGGCAGGGGCGCCGACCTGTACCAGGGCAGCGCTTGCCGCCCCGGCGGCCCGATTGCCGTCAATTTGCAAGTTTTCCAGGGTGAGGGAGGCCCCCGGCTGCACCGCCAGCAGTCCACTGGTGGCCCCGGCGGCCCGGGTCAGCCCGCCCCCCTGGGCCGAAAGGGTCTTCTCCCCATTTACTGGCAACAGCTCGGTCACCTGAATGGTCCCTGTCAGCACGATGTCGTCGCTGCCGGGGGCCGCCAGGGCGGCCTTCAGCTCCTCAAAAGTGCCCACCGCTCGCGCTGTCGCCGGCAGGGGTCCCTCTGCAGCCAGGGCGGTTCCCCCTGCGCCGAGACAGAGACCTGCCGCCGCCAAGACAGCCAGGGCGCGCAGTCTTATTTTCATCGTTTCATCACGCCTTTCCGCCGCTCCTGCCCGCAGGCCGGGCGGCCCGATGGTTCACAGTATGTGAGACGGGGGAGAACGGTGCGGCCCCGGCGGTCGGCCCGGAGAGAAGGGAACACAATTTGGTCACAAATTTTTCGCAGGCAGGTCAAAATTATCCCCTATACTAAAAAATCAGTCGGCCGGTCCGCTGGACCGGCGTGAGAAGGGGGAGACGGAAATGCCGATGGGCGGCCTTTGGGGGCGGATCCGCCAGTTTATGGCTGGGCGGCGGGGGGCGGATGGGCTCTCTCTCTTTCTGGTGGCGGTGGGGGCCCTGCTCTCCTTTGTGGGGCAGCTGTTGGGGCAGCGCTGGGTCCTCTGGATCTGCTGGGCGCTCTGGCTGCTTGCCTTCTGGCGGATGCTCTCCAAAAACACCGGGGCCAGAGAGCGGGAAAACCAGTGGTTTCTCGGCTGGTTTTCCCCGGCGGCCAGGAAGGCGGCCCTCCATGCCGCCGAGGCGCCCCAGCGCCGCGCCGAGAAGGAGGCCCGCCGCGCCTACCGCATCTTCAAATGCCCTGGCTGCGGGCAGAAATTGCGGGTCCCCCGCGGGCGGGGAAAGATCCGGATCCACTGCTCTCGCTGCGGCAGGGACTTCGTCAAAAAGAGCTGAAAGCAAAACTGCCACGGAAATGGGTGGCCGTACTGGCCCAGGACATCACACAGACGTAACCTCTCGAGAGACATCGGGATTTTGTGGCCGCATGGCGTCCCACTGCCCCCGATGAAACGGGGGATTTTGGGTGCAAAAGATTTAAAGAGAGAGCGCCGGACAGACTGTCTGTCCGGCGCTCTCTCTTTTTTCGGTTCCGAGGGGCTGTCACGCCGCTTGTTTGCCAGCGGCCAAAGCCCCACTCCTCCCCCGGCCTCGGGAAAATGTCGTCTCATTCCCGCCGTTGCAGGGGGAAAGGGGTGGGCCTGGGGGGCTTTTGTCGCAGCTGCCTGCAAGCGCCGTTTGCCTCTCTCCGGCGCGGTGGATCGACCAAATCCGGCCGCCGTTTTCCGGCGCTCCCTGCCCCACGAGCGGGCGCGGTGTTTGCCCTGTACGGCCGGGCCGCTTTTCTGCCGTTTTTCGGCAGTTACATGTCGTCGTCCAACAGTTGCAGGCCGGCGCCGATGAGGTGGGGCCCGGTGTGGGAACCCAGGGTGCAGTCCACGATCCCCTCGAAGTGGCGCTGGTAGGCGGGCACCTTCTGCCGCAACAGTTTGGCCGCCTTTGCCCCGTCCTCGGGCGCGTCCCCGTGGGCGGTGGCGATGTTGCAGCGCCGCCCGGGCTGGTAGCAGTCGGCCGCCAACTGGGTCACCTGCTCGATGGACTGGGCCCGCCCCCGCACCTTGGCCACGCTGATGAGCTCCCCCGCCGGGGTGAAGGAGATGATGGGCTTGATCTGCAGCATGGTGCCGGCGATGGCGGTGATCTTGCCGATGCGCCCGCCCTTTTGCAGGTACTCCAGGGTGTCCACGCAGAAAAAGACGGTGGTGTTGGCGATGAGGCGGGGGATCAGGGCGCAGATCTCGTTCCAGGTGCGCCCCTCCTCCACAAAGCGGGCCGCCTCTAACACAGTGAGACCGGTGCCCAAACTGCCGCTGCGGGTGTCAAAGGCCGCCACTTCTAGTCCGGGGAACCCCTCGCCCATCAGCTTGACGGCCTGGTAGGTGCCGCTGAGGCCGCTGGAGAAGAGGATGGCCAGCACCTTTTCATACCCCTGCTCCCGCATCTGGGCGAAGAGGCCGAGGATGGTCTCGCCCGAGGGGAGAGAGGTCTTGGGCAGCTCCTCCGCCATCCGCCGGTAGACCTGGGCGGGGGTGATGTCCACCCCGTCGCGAAAGTGCTCCTCCCCAAAGGAGATGGTCAGGGGGAGGGTGAAGATTTGGTGCTGGGCCGCCAGTTCGGCGGGGATGTCGGCGCAGGTGTCGGTGAGTATGGCAATTTTTTGGGGGTTCAAAGGGGACACATCCTTCTTTCGTCGCGCCCTGGAGCGCGGTGTAAAATCGTTTTGAGGGGGGCGCGGAAAAAGGGCCGTCCAGCCCGGGCGGCCGACGGGGACCGCTCTCCCTCTTCCGGTTCCCATCGGCCGGGCGAAAGGGCGCCCCACAGTTATAATTATTCTATATCATAGCAGGATTTTGGGAAAAATCGAGTCAATTCTTAAAATTTTTTTATTTTTCTGTGGAATTGGTCCCCCTTCCCCTTGGGGTGGGGGGAAGGGCCTCCCCGGCGCGCCGTCCCGGTGAAAGTCGGCCCCTCGGCCCGTCCCGGGCGGTGCGGGAAAAGGGGGACGGTTGCCCTTGCCCCGGGGGCGAAAAGTTGGTATCCTGAGAGGCAAAACAGGGCGGGCCCATCGGGGCGGCCCGGGCGGAGAAAGGCGGAAGGGGACAATGGAGCGGGAGTACATTCACCTGGAAAATCTGCGGGAGCACAACCTGAAGGGGGTCTGCCTGGACATCCCCAAACGGGCAATCACCGTTTTTACCGGGGTGTCGGGGTCGGGCAAGTCCTCTCTGGTGTTTGACACCCTGGGGGCCGAGGCCCAGCGCCAGTTGGGGGAGACCTATTCGGCCTACGTGCAAAACCGGCTGCCCAAGTTCCCCCGGCCCAAGGCCGGGGTCATCTCCCACCTCTCCCCGGCGATCGTGGTGGGACAGAGCCGGTTGGGGGGCAGTTCCCGCTCCACCGTGGGCACCGCCACCGACTTACAGCCCCTGCTGCGCCTCCTCTTCTCCCGGGTGGGGCGCCCCCGCGCCGGGAGCGCGGGCTCCTTCTCCTTCAACGACCCTGAGGGGGCCTGCCCCGACTGCAACGGCCTGGGGGTCAAGACCGCCCTGCGGGAGGAATTGCTGCTGGACTTCGACCGCTCCCTCAACGAGGGGGCAATCCTCTTTCCCGTCTTCCCGGCCGGCTCCTGGTACTGGAAGACCTACGTCCTCTCGGGCCTCTTCGACTGCGACAAGCCCCTGCGCGACTACACCCCCGAGGAACTGCAGACCCTCCTCCACGGCAAGCCGGGGGCCAAGGTGGAACTGCCCTCCAAGTCGGGCCCCTTTGTCTTTGACTACGAGGGACTGGTGGAGAAGATCACCCGCCTCTTCATCCTCCGCAAGCAGGAAAACCTCTCCCAGCGGGTGAAGGAACAGATCGCCCCCTTCCTTCACAGCGGCCCCTGTCCCACCTGCCACGGCGACCGCTACTGCCAGCGGGTGCTCGCCTGCAAGATCGACGGGCGCAACCTGGCCGACTGGTGCCGGATGGAGGTGGACGAGCTCCTCCCCCTGGTGCGCTCCCTCAAAGGCGAGGTGGAGGCCCCTATCGCCGCCGCCATTGCCGAAAAGCTGCAGCAGCTGCAGGACGTGGGGCTGGGCTACCTCAACTTAGGGCGGGAGACCGCGACCCTCTCGGGCGGGGAGAGCCAGCGGGTGAAGATGGTGCGCCACCTGGGCAGCACCCTCTCCGACCTGCTCTACATCTTCGACGAGCCCAGCATCGGCCTCCACCCCCGGGACCTGCCCTTTCTCGGCCGTCTCTTTGCCGGGCTGCGCGACCGGGGGAACACGGTGCTGGTGGTGGAGCACAGCCGCGAGGTGATGGCCATGGCCGACTGGGCGGTGGACATCGGCCCCGGGGCGGGGGAACAGGGGGGCGAGGTGGTCTACCAGGGCCCCCCGGCCGGCCTGGTGGGCTGCGAGAGCGCCGCCGGCCGCGCCCTGCGCCAACCCCTGCGGCTGGCACGGCCCCGCCCGCTGGGGGAGTGGCTGCCCCTGGAAGCGGGGCGGGAAAACAACCTGACTGGCTTTTCCACCGCCTTCCCCAAGGGGGCGGTCACCGCCCTCTGCGGCCCGGCGGGCTCGGGGAAGAGCACCCTGGCGCGGGCCTTCTGCCGCCAGTACCCCGAGGCGGTGCTCATCGACCAGGGGGGGATCGGCGCCTCCCCCCGCTCCACCCCCGCCACCTACACCAAGCTCTTCGACGAGATCCGCGCCCTCTTCGCCGCCGCAAATGGGGTGCCCGCCGCCCGCTTTTCCTTCAACTCCAAAGGCGCTTGCCCCGACTGCAAGGGCGCGGGCTACGTCTACACCGACCTGGCCTTTTTGGAGCCGGTGCGCACCACCTGCAAGACCTGCCAGGGCCGCCGCTTTGGGGAGGAGGTGCTCGCCTACACCCTGCGGGGCAAGAACATCGCCCAGGTGCTGGAACTCTCGGTGGAGGAGGCGCTGGACTTTTTCACCGAGCCCAAGGTGGTCCGCTCCCTGCGGCTGCTGCAGGAGGTGGGGCTGGGCTACCTCTCCCTGGGTCAGCCGGTGAGCACCCTCTCGGGCGGCGAGTGCCAGCGCCTCAAGCTGGCCGCCCAGCTGCGCAAGAAAAGCCCCCTCTACCTCTTCGACGAGCCCACCGCCGGGCTGCACATCTCCGAGGTGGAACGGCTGCTGGCCATCTTCCGCCGGCTGACCGGGCAGGGGAGCACGGTGCTGGTCATCGAGCACGACCTGCAGGTGGTCGCCCAGGCCGACTGGGTGCTGGAACTGGGCCCCGGCAGCGGCAGGCGGGGGGGCGAATTGGTCTTTGCCGGCACCCCCGTCCAGTTGGCAGAAGAGAAGACCGCCACCGGCCTCTGCCTGGGGGAGGCCCTCCTGTAAAAAAGGGGTTGACCTTGCCACTGTGGCAAGGTGTATGCTGGTTCCGCGGTTCGAACCAGTACGACGATCGACAGGAGGATGCCATGTACACCATCGGCGAGTTTTCCAGGCTGACCCGGGTCTCGGCCCGCATGCTGCGCCACTACGACCAGTTGGGGCTGCTCCGCCCCGCCCGGGTGGGGGCGGACAACGGCTACCGCTACTACGAGGCGGCCCAGCTGCGGGACCTGCTGCGGCTGTCCCCGCAGGATCTGTCCGGCCGGGTGCGGGCGCGGTATGCCCAGGCCCTTGCCGAGCTGCGGGAGCTACAGCACTCCCTTCGCCTGATGGAGGCGTGCATCCGCGACGCGGAGGGAACCAATATGAGCCAATCGGTTAGCAAGGTCATTGTCATGGAGACGCCGGCCCAGCGGGTGCTGAGCCTGCGCCGCAAAATCGCCATCGGCGAGGTGCACCAGCTCTTTGCCGACCTCTACCGCCAGGCGGCAGAAAAGGGGCTGCGCCGCTGCGGCGTCACCCAGCTGCTCTTCCACGGCGAGGAGTTTCGCTCCGACGAGATGGACGCCGAGGCCCAGGTGGAGGTCTCCGGTGAGGCCGAGGGGGTGTCGCTGCGGCCGGCCATGCGCTGTGTGGCGGCGACCTACACCGGCCCCTACGAGGGGATCCACGCCGCCTATGACGCGGTCTGCAGCTATCTGGCCGCCCACCCCGAGTGGCGGGTCTGCGGCCCCTCGGTCGAGCGCTACATCCGCGACGAGGGGATGGTCTCCGACCCGGCAGAGCTGGTGAGCGCCGTCCTCTTCCCGGTGGAGCGGGCGGAGTGACCGCCCTTTGAGAGAAGAGAGGGGGGCGGCCCGGCAGTTTTGGCTGGGCCGCCCCCCTCTTTGCCGCCCCCAAAAGCGCCGAAAAACCAGCGCGGGCTGTGGCCGTGTCTTGGCGGCGGGGGTATAATGGAAAAAAGAGACCGCCTGCCCCGGCCAGAGCGGGGCGGGCGGCGAGAAGGGTGGAGTGCGAGATGAAGGTCTTGTATCACGTGGACCAGGTGGAAGCCTGGCAGCTGGCGGCGGGGAACGCCCTGAATATGGAGGACTACTGCCGGCGGGAGGGGATCGCCTGCCAGATGGAGCTGGTGGCCAACGGCCCGGCGGTGAAGGGGCTGGTGGAGGCAGCCGCGCCCTACCTCTCCACCCTGGCGGAGCTGGCCCAGGGGGGAACGGTGGTGGCCGCCTGTCAAAACGCCCTGCGGGCCAACCAGATCGACCCCCAGCAGCTGCCCGACTTTGTGCGGGTGGTCCCCGCCGGGGTGGTGGAGATCGCCCAAAGGCAGGAGGAGGGCTTCTCCTACATCAAGCCCTGACAGGGGTTTTGGGCAAAGAGCGCCCCGACGGCCGCATTTGGTCGCCGGGGCGCTCTCTTTTTGTTTAAAAGGGGTTCAGTCCTCGCGGGGGAGGAGGGAGGGGCGGTACGGCTCCCCCGACATCTCGCCGGTGTAGAGGGCAAACTGGTTTTTGCCCCGACTCTTGGCGGTGTAGAGGGCCCGGTCGGCCCGCTGCAACAGGGATTTATAGCTCTGCCCGTCGGCGGGGTAGCGCACACAGCCCACGCTGGCAGAGATGCCGGGCTCCCGCTCGCCCAGCTCCTCGCAGAAGAAGCGGCAGACTTCCCCCGCCTTTTTGGCCAGCAGGTCCTCCCCGTTCATCCCCTCCAGAAAGACGGCGAATTCGTCGCCGCCGATGCGGGCCACCATGTCGGTGGCCCGCAGCTTTTGGGGCAGCTTGTCGGCGATTTCCTGCAGCAGCCGATCCCCCGCCAGGTGGCCCTTGGTGTCGTTGACCGCCTTGAAGTTGTCCAAATCCACAAAGAGGAGGGAGAAGGGCTGCCCCGCCGGGCTGCAGATGGCCTCGGCCACCCGGGCCTCTAGGGCCTGGCGGTTGTAGAGGCCGGTCAGGTAGTCGTGCATGGCCTGCTGCCGCCAGCGCGCCGACTCCCGCTTGAGCTCGTCGATGCTGGAGAGCTTGCCCATGTAGCCGGTGCAGACCTGGCCGCTCTCCCCCTCCCAGAGGGAGCGCATGTAGAGTTCAAACCAGACCCGCCGCCCGCCCCGCACGGTCAGCTGCACCTCGGTGCGGTAGAGGGCGTTTTCCGGGGTAAGGGCCGCCAGTTCCCCCTCGATGCGCCGCAGGTCCGCAGGAGAGATCTGCCCGGCCCGGCGCAGGTGATCCCTGGCGTGGAGGGTGCGCAGGCTGTCGGAAAACACCTCCTGGTACTTTTCAGTGAACTTCACCGAATCGCTCTGCCGGTCGTAGTCAAAGAGGATCTCCCCCGACATCTCCGAAAGCCAGTGGTACTTCTGTCGCTCCCTCTCCAGCAGGGCCAGGGTGCGGTCGCTGAGCTGCTGTGCCTCGGGCGGGTGGTAGCCGCCGGGCCGCCGCAGGTCAATGGGCGGGGCGGAGGGGGTGGCGTCCGACCCGTCCTGCAGGTAGAGGGCCTGGTGCAATTCGTCCGCACAGCGCAGAAAGAGGCCCAGGAGCAAGGGGTTGAAGGCGCCGCACTCCCCGCTGCGGATCATGGACACCGCCACCGGGTGGGGGTAGGGCTTTTTGTAGACCCGCTCGCTCACCAAAGCGTCGTAGACGTCGACCAGGGAGACCACCTGCGCCCAGAGGGGGATGTCGCCGCCGGCCAGCCCGTCGGGGTAGCCCAGTCCGTCCCACCGCTCGTGGTGGTAGCGGCAGATGTCGTAGCAGTAGCGAAAGAACGCCTGTTCCTGAAAGAAGGGGATCCTCTCGAGGATCTCGCAGCCGTAGACGGTGTGGTTTTTCATCTCCTCGAACTCGTCAGCGGTGAGGCGGCCGGGCTTGTTGAGGATGTAGTCGGGGATGAGGATCTTGCCGATGTCGTGCATGGCGGCCGCGCTGGACACCATCTCGATCTCCTCTGCGGTGAGGCGGTAGCCAGGGGACTCGGCGGCCAGCAGCTGCAAGAGCATCCGGGTGGCCTGGCGGATCCGGCGCACGTGTTGGCCCGACTCGCCGCTGCGAAACTCGATGACCGAGCTGAGCATGTCGATGATGGAGGCGTTGGTGGTGCGCAGTTTTTCCGACTGGGCCTTGATGGTCTGCACCTGCTCCTCCACCAGCTGGGCCAGCTGGTTGCGCCCGCGAAAGAGCTCCACCGCGTTGTCCACCCGCTTGCGCACGATGGAGGGGTCAGTGATGGGCTTGCTGATGACGTCCATCACCCCGCTCTCGTACCCCTGCAGGGCGATGTCGGCCGAGGTTTCGGTGGTGATGAGGAAGACGGGGATGCTCTCCAGCAGCCCCTGGCGGGCCAGCTCTTCCAACACCCCAAAGCCGTCGAGCTCGGGCATCACCAGATCCAGCAGCAGGGCAGCCAGCCGGTCTTTCTGCCGGGCGACGGCCTCCAGGGCCTGGCAGCCGTTCTCCGCCTCCTCGATCCGGTATTCCCGGTAGAAGATCTCTCGCAGGATGGCGCGGTTGAGCTCGGAATCATCGACAATCAAAAGGGTGTCGCGGCAGGGTGTCTGCACGGGCAGTCCCTCCTCTCCAGGCAATTTTGGAGGCAGTTTTAGCAGTCGCAGCGGGCGATGGCCGCCAGGACGTCGCGGTGACGGGCGCACACCCCGTCCAGCAGGGGGGAGAGGTCGCTCCCCGCCGCCCCCTGGCGCAAAGCGGCGACCAGGTCCGCGGCGGCCTGCGCCAGTTCGGCAAAGCCCAGGTTGGCGGCAACCCCCTTTAGGGTGTGGGCGGCCCGCTCGACCGCCGGCCAGTCCTCCCCGGCCGCCGCCTTCTCGAGAAGGGACATGTTTTCGTCCTGGGGGAATTTGAGGACGAATTTCTGGTAGAGGGCGCGATTGCCCATAAACCGGCGCAGGGTCTGTTCTTCGTCCGCCACCACCGGGCGCAGGGCCTCCATCAACTCCATTTGAGCCACTTCCTTTTGCCGCCGGCGTCCAGCCGGCAGCAGTTTGTCACCATTATACATCAGATTGTGACAGGTTTCATCTATTTCTTTTGGTCCCCTTGCCCAGAATGGGGGTGCAGGGCGTGAAAGAGGGCGCGAAAGAGGACGGGCGGGTCCACCGGCTTGGTCAGATAGTCGCTCATCCCCGCCAGTTTGGCCCGCTCCACCTCTTCCCGAAAGGCGTTGGCGGTCATGGCGATGATGGGGACGGCGGCCGCGTCCGGCCGGGGCAGGGCGCGAATGCGCTCGGTGGCCTCCAGCCCGTCCATCACCGGCATGCGGATGTCCATCAGCACCGCCCGGTAAAAGCCGGGCGCGCTCTGGGAAAAGCGCTCCACCGCCTCGGCCCCGTCGGCGGCGGTGTCCACCTTTAGACCCCGGCTGTGCAGCAGGGCCAGGGCGATCTCCCGGTTGATTTCGTTGTCCTCCACCAGGAGAAGGCGCTCCCCGGCAAAGGTGGGCTCTTCCTCGCGGTGGGGGCGGGCCTCCTCGCGGCGGGGCTCTGCCGGCGCCAGGGGCAGGGTGACGGTGAAGGTGGTGCCCCGGCCCAGCTCGCTCTCCACCGAGATTTGGCCGTCCATCAGGTGGGTCAGGTTGCGGGCGATGGTCAGTCCCAGGCCGCTGCTCTCTAAGTTGCGCCCGCCGTCGGGCGCCTCCTGCTCAAAGGGCTCGTACATCCGCTTGAGAAAGTCCTTGGACATCCCCCGACCGCTGTCAGCCACCCGAAAGCGGACCGCCGGCTTGCCGCCGGGCCCCTCGACCGGGGCGGCCTCCAGGGAGACGACGCCCCCCTCGGGGGTGTACTTGAGGGCGTTGGAGAGCAGGTTTATCAGGATCTGGTTGAGGCGCAGGGCGTCCCCCAGGTAGGCTGGGGCCAGCTCCGCGGCCGAGATGGAGAAGCGCTGTCCCCGCTCCCGCGCCTGGGGGGCGCAGACGGCCTCGATCCCCTGCAGGAAGGGGGCGGTGTCGAAGGGCTCGCGCGCGATGTGCATCTTCCCGCTCTCGATTTGGGACATGTCCAGCACGTCGCTGATGAGGGTGAGGAGGAATTTGGCCGAGACGTCGATTTTTTCGAGGCAGTCGGCCACCTTCTCCCCCTCTCCCAGGCTGTCCTTGGCAATGCGGGTCATGCCGATGATGGCGTTCATGGGGGTGCGGATGTCGTGGCTCATCCGCGAGAGGAACTCGGTCTTTGCCCGGTTGGCCCGCTCGGCCAGTTCCAGCGCGTCCATCAGGGCGGTGCGGCGGCGCTCCTCCTGCCGCTTGGCCTCGTCCATGTCCTTGAGGTAGAACATCACCCGGCAGCTCCCGGGCTCCCGGCTGAGCTCCTGTGCCTGCATCGAGTACCAGCGGTAGTCGCCGCCCGGCGAGGGGCGGCGCAGGGCCTCCAGGTAGACCTCCTTCCGGCCGCGGGCAAAGGCCCGCTTGAGGGCATCGGGGGCAAAGGACTGCAGGTAGGCCTCCCGGTCGTTGGGGTGCACCAGGTGTTCCACCGTCCAGTGAAAGTTTTCCGCCAGGGGGCGCGGCAGGGGCGACGGGGTCAGAACGCCGTTTTGCCGGCTCCACAAAAAGACCTGGTCGGTCTCCAAGTCCCCCTCAAAGACCGCGTCGTAAAAGGCGCTCACCGCCGAGGAGAAGCGCAGGTCGGCCTCCCGCTGCTGCTCCTGCGCGGTCTTGAGCTGGTGCACGTCCCGGTAGACCAGCAGCACCTTTCGGTCCTCGTCGACGCGGTTTTCCAGGCGGACCATGGTCATCTCCACCCAGCGGTACCGGCCGTCGCGCCCCTTGCGCCGCAGGGTGCGCATCACCCGCTGGGCCCCCTCCGCCAGCTGGCGGCGGATGTTTGCCAGCGAGAAGGCGGCCAGGAAGAGGGGCTGGTCGTCGGGGTGGATCACCTGCCGGCAGTAGAGCGCGTTGGCCGCCTCAAAGGCCCCTTCGGGGGGGATGGGCCCCCAGGTGGCGTCGGATTTGCGCAGCAGATAGCGGTCCTGGGTGACGTTGAGGGTGACGCACTCCTCAAAGAGGGCGGTCACTCCGGTGGTGAACTCCTCTCTGGCCTGCTCCATCTGCTTGCGCGCGTCGATGGTGGCGGTGAGCAGCAGGGCCACCACCTCGCCCCCGGCCTGGCGCAACAACTGCACCCCTGTCATGGCCACCCAGTGGTAGCGCCCGTCGGTCCCCCTGCGGCGAAATTCGCCCCCGACAGAGGTCTGCCCGGCGGCAAAGGTCGCCAGCAGGCCCTCCGGCCCCAGGGTGTGGGCAAAGGCAGCCCGGTCCGACGGGTGGATGTTGGCGAGCACCTGCCGATAGGCCGTCTCCTCCCCGCGGGCAATTGGAGGGTAGGTGCCGCGGCTCTTGGCGTAGACCATCTGGCGGCGGGAGATGTTGGTGCAGATCACCTCGTCGTAGATCTGGTTGAGGGCCACTTCCAGGCTGCCGTCGGCAATCTGCCCCCGGGTCTCGGCCGCCCGCACCTCCTCCACGTCCTGCAGGGCCATCAACAGGGTGTCTTTTTGCCCCCGGAAGTGGGAGAAGGAGAGCTCCTTCCAGCGAAGGGAGCCGTCTCTCTCCAGGGCCTGCAGGTAGAGGGCGCGCGCCTCCTGCCCCTCAAGCCCCGCCAAAATCGACTCCGGCCGCAGCGCCGCCGCCATCCGCTCCCGGTCCCGGGGGCAGACCGAGCGGGCGACAAAGGCGCGGGCGGCTGGCGCAAAGTTCCCCCCGTCCAGGGCGAAGAGGCCGCTGTCGTCCCGGTAGACGCAGTGGCACTGCCAGCCGGGCAGGTCGATGACCGCCAACAGCTGGTAGTCCCGGCTGCCCACAAAGTTGCAGACTTGCTGCAAGAGGGCGCGGCGGCCCTCCTCCTCTTTCAGGCGGCCGATGTCCTGCAGGGTGCCCACAACCTGCACCGCCCGGCCGCCCTGGTACACGGCGTCCCCCTGGTATAAAAACCAGGAGAAGGCGCTCTCGCCGGGCCGGATCACCCGCACCTCGGCCCGGTGGATTTCTCCGGCCATCATCGCCCGCACCTTTTCCAGGTCGTCGGGGTGAACGGCACCCGCCTCTTCCAGGCCTTTTAGGTAGTGGGGGAGCACCTGTTGGGCCCCATCTGCGCCCCCCTTGCGGGCGGTGAAGGTGTCGCTGTCCAGGTCGTAGACAAAGAGGACGTCCGCCGAACGCTCCACCGCCAACTGGTATTGGGCCTGTTCCCGCTCCCTCTCCTGCTGGGCCTCTCGGCGCAGGGTCACGTCCAGCAAAACCGCCAGGTAGATGGGGAAATCGCCCTCTCCGCCCACCCGGCGCCCCTCCAGGTGCATCCAGAAGGGCTGTCCGTCCTCCCTCGCCATCCGGCACTCGGCGCGCAGGGGAAGCCCCTGGCGATGCTGTGCCTCCAGGGTCTGGCGCAGGGCCTCCCGCTCTTCGGGCAGGGCCAGCGCCAGCAGCCCCCGGCCCGCCGCGTCCGCCGGCAGGCCCAACAGGGTGTGAAAGTCGCGGTTTGTCTCCAGCAGGGGCAGTTCCCCCGCCAGCGCGAACTTGGCGATCCCGCCGGGCAGGCTGTCGTAGGTGGCCTCCCGGTCCCGCTCCAGCTGGCGCCGCTCGGTCACGTCCACCGCGGTGCCGAAGTAGATGGGGCAGCCCCCTTTGTCCCCCACGCAGGAGGCCTGGCCGCGGTACCACCGGGTCTGTCCCTCCTGGCTCACCGGGACCTCCAGCTCCACCGTGGCCCGCCGGGCGGCCGCCCGGCACACCTGTGCGGTGAGTTCGTCCCGCAGGGGCGCGGGCAGCTGGGCGAACATCCCCTCGCGGGACTCCCGCTCCCCGACGCCGAAGAGCTCGCGGTAGCGGCGGCTGGCCTCCAACAGGAGCGCCTGCCCGCCCTCCACCAGAAACTTGGCGGTGAGGCCGCCGGCGTTCTCGGTCGCCACCGCGAAGGAGCTCTCCAGCTCCTCCTGCGCCTGCTTTTCCAAATCGATGTTGCGGCAGAGGGTGATCTGCCACTGGTCCTCCCCCTGGGCGCAGGGGAGGGGGAGGACCCGGGTCTCGGTCCAGTGGTAGACCCCGTCGTCCCCCAGCTGCAGGTGCTGCATATAGCGCTCCTGCGCCCCCTCGGCAAAGGCCTCGAGCAGATTTTCCCGGGAAAAGGTGCGGCGGAACTCCTCCCGGTAGAGGGGGTGCATGGTGGAAGCGCCCACCTCGATGAGCTGGTCAAAGCAGCCCTCCTCGGCGGCCTGGCGGGTGTCAAAGTGCTCGTAGGCCACCATGGCGTAGCGGTTTTGGGTCAGATTCACCGAAATCACCATGGGGTAGACCTTGGCCATGACCGCCGTCAGCCGCTCTCGCTCGGCTGCCGCCTCCCGCTGGGCCGGGGTGGGGACCCGAGGCGAGGCGCAAATCAGGCAGGCGGGCTCCTCCCCCCAGAACAGGGGGGAGAAACTCACCTCCATCTCCGGCCCAAAGGGGGTGTCGGCGACAAGGGAACAGGTCTCTGCCGCCTGCCACCCGGCGGGGCGGCGGTCGGCCAGCGCAGGCCAGAGAGCGGCCAGCGGCGCTCCCTTCCCGGCGGCGGGAAGGGCCTTTTGAAACCGGTCGTTGAGGTAGAGGATGCGCCCGTCCTTCCGGGCGGCAACACAGGCAAATAGGCCTGCCAGTTGGTCGAGCAGCGCAGCTGCAGACAGTCCATCCAAAGAAAACACCCCTTTGCTCCGCCCCTGTGGGCGGCGGACTCTCCGGCGCGCGCGCCGGCTGGTTGGCGGATGAGCGGCAAGTCTGTTGAAAAAGCGGCTGCCCGGCTGTGGCAGACGCCCTGAAAAGGGCCTCACAGTGTTCTGTTCCCATTGTACTTCCCCGCCGCATACACTGTCAATTGACCGCCGCGATTTCCCGCTCGGCAAAGAGGCGGTTGCAGCCCCGCCCCCGCCGGTGCTATACTGGGGCAAAACCGGCCCTTCGCCCGCGGCGGCGGGGGGCGAGAGGGGAGAGAGGGGCAGATGCAGTTTGGCCACACCATTCCGCTTCAACGCCGGTTGGGGGTGCGGGGCCTTCCGCCCCCGGCGGCGCAGGACCTGGCTTTTTGCTGGGACCTGCACCGGGTCCCCCTGGCCGGGCGGGAGGGGCTGCTGGGGGTCAACGCCTCCAGCCGGCTGGCCTTTTTTTGCTGGGGCCTGGGCCCCGGGCAGTGGGGCAATCTTCCCGCCTTTGCCCTGGGGCAGGTGGGCCGCCTTTTGCGGTCTGTCGGCGTCCCGCCCGCGGCGGTGGAGCGCTACTTGGCCCTGGCGGGCCCGCCGGTCTGCACCCGCACCCACGGGCGCCGGCCGGTGGCCTTTTTGAACCGAGCGGTGGACGCGCTCTTTGCCACGGGGGTCCAGCCCGACCCTGCCGATCTGCCCCAACCCCTGCTGGAAGAGGCCCTCAACAGCGGGTGTTGCCGGGCGGCGGGCTTTCCCGAAAAGGGGCGGCCCCGCGATTTTTTTCGCGCCGATCTGGCCCGGCTGTTGGGCGGCCCGGCGGATGGGAGAGAGGGGGAGAGACCATATGTTGGTGTCGACTAGAGGGCGGTACGCCCTGCGGGTGATGATCGACCTGGCCGAGCAGGACGGGGAGGAGTTCACCCCCCTTAAAGAGATTGCCGCCCGGCAGGAAATTTCGGAAAAGTACCTGGAGAGCATTGTCAAGGCCCTTGCCGCAGACGGTCTGCTGCGCGGCCGGCGGGGGAAGGGGGGAGGCTATCGGCTGGCCCACCCGCCGGAGGAGATCTCGGTGGGCAGCATCCTCCGCCTCACCGAGGAGAGCTTGGCCCCGGTGGCCTGTCTGGCCCCCGGCCAACAGCCCTGTCCCCGCGCTGCAGGCTGCCGCACCCTCCCCCTCTGGCAGGCCCTCGACGAGCTGATTGCCGGTTACCTCGACGGGGTCTCGGTGGCCGACCTGGCGGCGGCAAGCCGGCCGGCTGCTCCCTGAAATACCCATTGACAAAGGGCGGTTTCAGCGGGTATACTGACACCACCCAATAAACATACCAAGAAAGTAGGTTGATCTCATGGTTCGATTCGCCCGGTTTGCCACAGCCCCCTCTGCCCCCTGCGCAGGGCGCTGTTGTCGCTGCTGTCGATAGCCCCGACGGGGCAGAGCGAACGCACGCCGCAAACGACGAACGGACACAGGAGGTCTACAAGATGAAAAAAATATACCAGTCCCTCGACCAGCTGGTGGGGCGCACCCCTCTGCTGGAACTCACCCAGATCGAGCGGGAGTACAAATTGGAGGCCAAGCTGGTCGCCAAACTCGAGGGGTTCAACCCCGCAGGATCGGTCAAGGACCGCATTGCCAAGGCCATGATCGAGGACGCCGAGGCCCACGGCCTGCTGGGCCCCGGCTCGGTCATCATTGAGCCCACCTCGGGCAACACCGGCATCGGCCTCGCCTCGGTGGCCGCCGCCAAGGGCTACCGGGTCATCATCGTCATGCCCGAGACCATGTCGGTGGAGCGCCGCCAGCTCATGGCCGCCTACGGGGCCGAGCTGGTGCTCACCGAGGGCGCGGGGGGGATGAAGGCGGCCATCGCCAAGGCCAGAGAGCTGGCGGCCCAGATCGAGGGCAGCTTCCTCCCCGGCCAGTTTGAAAACCCCGCCAACCCGGCCGCCCACCGGGCCACCACCGGCCCCGAGATCTGGGAGGACACCGACGGCCAGGTGGACATTTTCGTCGCCGGGGTGGGCACCGGCGGCACCATCACCGGGGTGGGCGGCTACCTGAAGGAGAAAAATCCCGCCCTGCAGGTGGTGGCGGTGGAGCCCGCCTCCTCCCCTGTGCTGGCGGGGGGGAGCGCCGCCCCCCACAGGATCCAGGGCATCGGCGCGGGCTTTGTCCCCCCGGTGCTGGACACCGCTGTCTACGACGAGATCGTCCCGGTGCAGGACGCCGACGCCTTTGCCGCCGCCCGGGCGGTGGGCCGGCGGGAGGGCCTGCTGGTGGGCATCTCCTCCGGCGCCGCCGTCTGGGCGGCCATCCTCCTGGCCAAGCGGGCGGAGAACCGGGGCAAGACCGTCGTCGCCCTGCTGCCCGACACCGGCGACCGCTACCTCTCCACCCCCCTCTTTGGCGGGGAGGAAACACCCCGGTAGCCACCCGGTCAACAGAGTCAAGTCAAAAGACGAGCGCCGCGCCCCACTGAGGGGGCGCGGCGCTCGTCTGTCGACAGGGGGTGAGAGGGAGGAAGTCCCGCCGCCTGAACCGCCGCGGTCCGGGACCCCCGCTGCGCCGGCAGGACCGGCCGTCGGGGCTATCGCTTCGGCCCCTCCCCGTCGCCGTACAGGGCAAAGCCGCCCTTGCTGCTCTGTTTGACGGCGTAGAGGGCCGTGTCGGCGTGCCGGTAAAGGCTGCCGAAGTCCCGCCCGTCCGCCGGGGCCAGGGCGATGCCGATGCTGGCCGAGAGGGGGCAGGCCCCCTCGTCCAGGGCCAGGGGCTGATTGAGGATCGCCAGGATCTCGCGGGCCTTCTGCTCTGCGGCCGCCCGGTCGGGCAGGGCGAGGAAGACGGCGAACTCATCCCCGCCGATCCGCCCCACCACATCCCCCTCTCGGAAGGCGCCCTTCAGGCTCTGGGCGAAGTGGAGGATCACCCGGTCCCCCACGGCGTGGCCAAAGCGGTCGTTGACCTGCTTGAAGTTGTCGATATCCACAATGAAGAAGGCGCGCGGCTGTCGTCCACCGCCCTCCAGCAGATGTTGGATTTTCGCCTGGGTGGCGGTCTTGTTGAGCAGCCCTGTCATCGGGTCTCGCTGGATCTGGTCGAGCACCTGCTTTTCCTGCCGCTTCATGGTGTCGATGTTTTGCCGGTAGGTGAACATGTGGATGGACTGGTCCTCTTTCCAGAGGACGATCTGGGCCACGATCCGCATCCAGTAGTAGTGCGACCCGTCGGTGGAAATCATAAAGTCGTACTGCAAGCTCTCCTCCCCCCGGCGATAGGTGTCGATCACGTGTTCGGGGGCAAAGGTGTCGATGTACCCCTGGCGAAAGTCCTCCCGTATCTGCTTTTCCGCCACGATTTTCAGCGCCTCGTTGTAGGGGGTGCCGGGGGGGACGCCCAGGCTTTCAAAGTACTGCCGGGTCTCCAGGTTGGCCGCCCGGTTGTGGGTGATGTCCAGCTCGTAGATGTTTTCAAACAGCTGCTCGGTGGCCTCTTGAAAGATGGAGCGCCGCGCCTGTTCGGTGGAGCGGGTCAGCTCCACGATCCGCCGGTTGTAGGTGTGGATGATATAGGTGATGGCCAGGGTCACCGCCGCCACCACCAACAGGGCGATCAGCGCCCCCTCCACCATCTTGCCCTGCAGCTGCCGGGTCTGGACCGAGGTGTCGTTTTCCACCAGCAGGTACCAGGAGAGGCTGGGGATGTAGTGGCTGCCCACATAGAGCCGGCCCTCCTCCCCGTCGTACCAGAAGGCGTTGGCGTTCTCCCGGTCGGTGAGCAGGCTCTCCCGCAAGTCGGAGTAGGGGCGCACCGAAAACAGGTCGGTATGCTCGTAGCCGGTGTGGTCGGTGGCCACCTGGATGACGCCGTCCCTGTCCACCAGACAGGCGCGCAGGGAGAAGCGCTCCTCATATTCGCCCAGCAGCGACTGCAGGGTGGAGATGTCAAATCCCACCCCCACCACCCCCAAAGGGGTGCCGCCGCTGTCGGTGATCAGGCAGTTGATGAAGACGGTGATGGCGTCCCCCGCCGCCTGGTCGTTGTCCACGTTGAGGGAGCAGGGCTCGCCGGCGCGCAAAAAGTCGTAGTACCAGGCGTCCTCTTCGTTGCCGGGGGAGAGGATGCGGTCGATCCCGTCAAAGTGGTAGTAGCGGCCGGTGCGCGTCGAAACCAGAAAGACCGAGTCGTAGCCGTACTTCTCCCGATAGCTGTTGAGATAGGCGGTCAGGGTGGCGATGAACTCGGCGTCGTTCCGGCGCGCGCTTTCCTGGGTCAAAAGATCCTGCAGCAGGGTGTCGTTGGCCATGGTCAGCGACACCCCCATGGGCTTCATGAAAATCGACTCGATCTGGCGGTAGATCCCCTCGGAAGTCAGGGCGGTCACCTTTTCGGTGTCCCCTTCAAATACCCCCAGATTGGATCGGTAGCTCACGATCGAAGTGGCCAAAAAGCCCAAAATGATGATGGCACAGACAAAGAGATTGGTCTTCAGCAGCGCGCGGTTTGACGTCTCCCGCTTCATCGACCCCGCCTCCTCTCTTCCCGCTTTTCCCCATTATACATCAAAATAGGGGCGGCGGCGGATGAAAAAGCAGCGGCTTGAAGAAAAAACCGACAAAACGACAGCCAGATGCGGGTGTCCGGACCCGACTAGGGGGAGGCGACCCCCTCCCCGGCGGCAGAAAAATGGCCCGTGGGCCAGCGTGGGGAGAGGGGGGAGGGCCCCCCGAAGATGGCAAATCAAAAAAGCGGCTTGGTCGACCAAGCCGCTTTTTTTGCTCAAGCAGGGTGCGCCCGCCGGTTTCACCCGCGCGTGTGGGACAATGCCCGCCTGCACGTCATTGGCCTACGGCCAGCCCCTCAAGGGTTGCCGGTACGTCCACGAGGAGGATGACCCCCTCCTCTGTCGCGCAGACCTCGCGAATCAACAGCCGGTCGGAGAGCTCGCCGCAGTCCTCCTCCACGGCCCGGGCGGCGGAGAGGTCCAAGAGCACCGGCTTCTCCTCGGTGAGGATGCCGCAGAGATAGTCCCCGTGGCGAAGGAAGACGGTGACCGCGCGCCCGCCCTCCTCCGACCCGCAGCCCTCTTGCCCCGCCAACCGCCGCAGGCTGATGACCGGCGTGACGGTGCCCTTGTGGCTGCAAACGCCGCAGTAGTAGTCGGGCAGGCAGGGAAAGGGGGTGATCTGCACCCCCTGCACCGTCTCTGCCACGCACTCCAGTGCAATGCCGTAATAAAACCTGCCCAAGGGCAGGCAGAACACCTTGTCAGATGGCCGCTCGTTTGCTTGTATCATGTGTTGTATCCCTCCAGCGCCGCTTTGATTAGGTGCTCCGCGTCCAGAAGGGCGCAGATGCTGCCGTCGCCCAGGACACAGCTGCCGGTCATGCCGGTGCGCTGCTTGAAGTGGGGGCCGAACAACTTGGGCAGGGGTTTGGCCACCACGCTGCGCTGGCCGCCGATCTGGTCCACCAACAGGCAGGCCGAGCGGCTGGCCCCGTGGATGCTGAGAAGCTGTTGCGGGCTGTCTGCCGGGCGCGCCAGGGCGTACAGGTCACAAAGGGGGATGATTTGCCGGCAGCGGTCCTCATAGAGCCAGAGTTTTCGGCCGTTTTGCTCCCGGTAGAAGGGGCTCTCTTCTGAAAAGGAGAAGAAGCGGTCCACCTGATAGGCCGGCAGGGCAAAGGACTGCTTTCCCACCCGAAACAGCACCGCGTCGATGAGGGTCAGGCTCAGCGGCAGGTGCATGGTGACCTTGGTACCCTCCCCCTTTTTGCTCTCCATGCGCAGGTGTCCGCCAAAGCGCTCGATCATGTTGCGCACCACGTCCAGCCCCACGCCGCGGCCGGAATACTCAGAGGCGGTCTCCCGGGTGGAAAAGCCGGGGAGAAAGCAGAGTTCCAGCAGCTCTTCTTCGGTGTAGCTCTCCTCCGCCCGCCGCAACAGCCCCTTTTGGCGGGCGCGCCGCCGCAGCTGCTCCATGTCGATGCCCCGTCCGTCGTCGCTGACGGTGCAGACCACCTCGCCCCCCATGCAGGCAAAGCGGACCTCCACCTGTCCGGCCCTCTTTTTTCCCAGGGCCTCCCGCTCTTCAGGCGGTTCGATGCCGTGGTCGATGGCGTTGCGCAGCAGGTGCATCATGGGCTCGAAGATGCCGTCCACGATGTTTTTGTCCACCTCGACATCCTGGCCGTCGACGACGAAGGAGACCTCTTTTTTCTCTTTGGTGCAGATGTCCCGCACAATGCGGTTGAGCTTGGGCAAAAGGCCGCTGAAGGGCACCATGCGAATGGAGATGACGATGTCCTCCAGCTCGTCCAGCAGCCGCTCCAGCTGGTGGCGGGCGCCTTCGGGCAGGGGGGACTCCCCGCCGCCCCCGACCCCGACCCCAGCGGAGGCGACGAGCAGCTCCCCCATCAGGTTTTGCAGCTCGTCCAGCCGGTCCACCCGAACGCGGATGAACTGGCTGCCCGGCTCTGCCGGCGCGGTTGCCCCCGGCGCGGCGGCCTGCTCCCGCGGCGGGATCTCGTCCACCACCTGGCACTCCTCCACAAACAGGGCATTGCGCAGCCGCTCCATCACCTGTTCTCGATTTTCCGCCAGAAAGCGGATGTAAAACCCCTCTTGGCGGATGTACTCGGCCGTGCCGGGGTCTTTCTCCACGTTTTCGGGGTAGAGGTGGATTTCGCTGCACAGGGGGCGCACCTGTCGGGCCGCCATGAAGGCCCGGATGTTCTCCATCTTGCAGTCCTTTTCAAAGCGCAGGCGGACGATCGTCTGGCTGCCGCTGTTGAGTTTTTGGTGGAGGACCGCGATGCGAATGAGAAGCTCGGTCGCCTTGCTGGGCCGATACGACTCGCTCTGCATGGCCTTGAGCTCGTCGCGCACAAAGTCCGACACTGCAAAGACCAGGTCGAAGGTCTCCTCTTCCACCCCCTGCAGCTTCCCCGCGTCCCCCCGGAAGAGGTCGAACAAATCCTCCAACTTGTGGGCCAACTCCGACAGGTCCTGCAGCCCCATCATGGCGGAGGAGCTCTTGGTGGTGTGCATCACCCGGAAGATGCCGTTGATCTCCTCGCCCGTCAGGCTCCCCCGCTTCTCGGCCTCCAGCAAGATGGCGTCCAGCTGCTCCAAAAGCTGGCTGGTCTCCAGCAGGAACACGTCCAACATGGGCTTCATTTCGCCGTCAAAAAAAGACATGCCCATCCCTACCCTTCACAGTCGCTGTTCCAGACAGTGCAGTTTTTCCCGCTCTTCTTGCCGCAGTAGAGGGCGTGGTCGGCGCACTCCACATTCTGCTTGAAGCTCAAGTCCCTGCGGTAGGCGCAGAGCCCCATGGTCACGGTGCAGAAGAAGGTCACGTCGTTGTAGACGATGGGGAAGTCCGCGATCTCGCTGCGAATCTGCTCGGCCAGTTCCAGGGCTTCCTCCTTGCCGGCGCCCAGCAGGACGATGAGAAATTCCTCCCCGCCCCAGCGGGCCACCTTGTGGCGGCGGCACAGCCCCTCCATGATGCTGGAGAGGCAGACGAGCACCGTGTCCCCCGCGTCGTGGCCGTAGGAGTCGTTGATGCGCTTGAAGTTGTCCACATCCACCATGATCAGGGCGTCCTGCCGGTCGGACTCCGCCAGGTCCTGCGCCACCTTCTCCGAGAGGTAGTGCCGGTTGTAGAGGCCGGTCAGCTCGTCCCGGTAGACCATGGTGTTGAGCTTTTCCATGTTGGCCCGCAGCTCTTCGTTGAGAAGGGCGAGTTCGTCCCGCTGGCACTTGGTGTCCAGGTGGGCGAGGACGCGGGATTTCATCTCCTCCATGCGAAAGGGCTTTTTGATGTAGTCGCTGGCCCCCATGGAAAAGCCGCGGATCACGTCCTGTTCGCCGTCTTTGGAGGTGATGAAGACGATGGCGGCGCTGTTGCGGTCGCGCTCCTTGATCTTTCCGAAGAGCTCGTACCCCTCCATGTCGGGCAGGATGATGTCCAGCAAGATCAAGTCTGGGCAGCACTCTTCCATGCGGTCCAGGGCCTCCTGCCCGCTGTGTGCCACGTGAAGCTCCAGGTCCTCATTTTTCAGCGCGGTCTTGATCTGCTCGCAGACCATAAGGCTGTCGTCCACCGCCAGGACGGTGCGCTGTTTTCTCATTTTCATAGCACCAAACTCGCTTTCTCAACTCGCACTCACCCTCTGCTCTCGGGGGTCAGAGGACGTGCTCGCCCATTCGCACGGTCTTTACGTGCACCATCCCGGTTCGGGCGGAAAAACAGATGCTTCTGCCGTGGGTCTTCCCCACGTCCTGCGCCAAAATGGGGATGCCCTGTTCCTGCAGGGCCTGGCGGGCGGCGTCGATGTTGCGCTCGCCCACGCCGCGCTGCCCGCTGTCCACCTGGAACATCTGCGCCCCGCCCACCAGCTTGGCCGTGATCGCCGCGCGCACCGCCCCCAGCCGCTCCATGGCTCGAATGAGCTCCTCGATCCCGCTGTCGGCAAACTTGTAGGGGTTTGTGCGCTCCACCGCCAGGGCGCGGCTGGGCAGCAGGATGTGGACGAGACCGGCGATGTGGCGCGGGCGGTCATACAGGCAGACCCCGATGCAGGAGCCCAGGGCGTAGGTGGCCAGCTCGCCGTCTCCCCGGGTCACCCTGCCCTCGGCGATGCCCACCACCTGTCTGTCAGGTTTCATAGGGGAGGTCGAGTGCCGTCAGGATCTTTTCAATGGAGTCCACCTCTGGGAGAAAGAGGATGTGGCTGACCACCGACAGCTCCCCCAGGTGGTACTGGTTTTCGATGAACAGCATCTCGTCGCTCAAGTTGGCAAAGCGGATCATGGGCACGCTCAACAGCGCCCCCACCATGTCGCTGCAGACAGAGGGCACAGACACGTGGACCTTCACGTCCATCATCCGGGCCAGGGCATTGATGTAGGAACAACACATGATGTTGCCCACCTCGCAGATGGCGGAGGTACTCATCTCGTCTAACTCGGCGGCGCTCTCGGGGGCCTCGCCCACGAGAGCGCCCAGCAGCTGCCGGGTGAAGGGTTCGCTCAAGAGAAACATGAACATGCCGTTGATGTCGCCGGTGGTCTCCAACAGCACCCCCACCTGAAAGTCCTCGGCTCCGCCCAGCAGGGCGGGCACCTCCTGATAGGGGAGGAGGAGGATGGTGGGCAGCTCCATGTCGATTTGCTGGCCGATCATCCCCGCCAGGGCGGAGACGGCGTTGCCGGTGCCGATGTTGCCCACCTCGGCCAGCACGTCGCGGGTGTCCTCACTCATGTCGGAGTAGCGTCTCACTGCGCACCACCCCCGTCCTGCCGGGCGCTGGCCAGCTCCACCGCCGCCAGGATCTGCTCGGTTTTGAAGGGCTTGACGATGAAGTCCGCCGCGCCGCTGTTCACCGCCTCCAAAATCATGCTCTCCTGCCCGATAGCAGAGCACATCACCACGCAGGCGTCCGCGTCAAAGGCGCGGATGGCCTTGAGCACCTCAATGCCGTTCATGCCGGGCATGGAAATGTCCAGCAGCACCAACATGGGGTGCTGTTCCCGGTACAGCTGAACGGCGGCGGGCCCGTCGGCCGCCTCCAGCACCTCCAAATTCTCCGCCCCGGCCAGTGCCTTGCGCAGCATGGTGCGCATAAACAGGGCGTCGTCTACGATCATGACCTTGCGCTCGCTCATAGTTCAAACTCCTCCACCAACTTTTTGAGCAGCTGCGCCTGAGCGGAGAGCTCTTCGCTGGCGGCGGCGCTCTCCTCGCTGGTGGCTGAGTTGCCCTGTACGATCTCCGAGATGAGGTCGATGCTCTGGCGCACCTGAATGATGGAGTCCGCCTGGCGAATCGACGCGTCTGAGATGCGGTCCATCATGGCGGAGACCCGCTGTACCCCGTCCACGACCTTTTTCAGGGATTCGGTCGTCCTGTCCGCCGCCTGGCTCCCCTCGTCCACCGTCCGGGTGGTCTGCAGGGCCAGTTCCGCGGTCATCTTGGAGGCCTCTGTGGTCTTGGAGGCCAGGTGGCGCACCTCGTTGGCCACCACGGCGAACCCCCGCCCGGCGTCGCCTGCCCGGGCGGCCTCCACCGCCGCGTTCAGGGCCAGGATGTTGGTCTGAAAGGCGATGTCTTCGATCTCCTTCACGATCTCGGTGATCTGGTAGGAGTTTTGCTTGATCTTCTGAATGATCTCGTTCATCTGGGTCATCTGGGCGTCGCTGTCCAGCGCCATGCTCCCCACGCCGTCGGCCAGCTCGCTGGCGCTCACGGCGTCGTCGGCGTTGCCGCGCACGCTGTCGGAGATCTCGTTGACGTTGGCCGCCAGCTCTTCAATGGAACTGGCCTGTTCCACCGCCCCCTGGGAGAGGGCCTGTGCGCCGCCGGCCACCTGTTCGGCGCCCCCTGCCACCTGCTCGGCGCTGTTGCTGATTTGGAGGATGGCGCCGCTCAAAAGGGATGCGATCTGGCCCAGCGATTCGCCCAGCACCTGGAAGTCGCCCTTGAACTCCACCCCGGCCTGATAGCTGAGCTTGCCATTGCCCAGATCCGACATCCCCCGCTCGATTTCAGATATGTAGAGGCGAAGGGTCTCGATGGTGTGGCGCATGCTCTCGGCCAGGGAACCCAGTTCGTCCCCCGACTCGTATTGGATCTGGGCGTCCAGTTCCCCTTCCGACAGCTTGTGGGAGGCGTTCTCCAGCTCCTGCACCGGGCGGGTGATGCCCCGGGTGATCCTGGCGCACAGCACCACCGTGATGCCCAGCGCCGCCAGGGCGAGGACCACTAACATGACGGTCATGTCCTGCTTCAGGTCGTGGCAGTGCCCCAAGAAGGCATCGGCGTCTGCCTTGGCCGCCTTTCCCACGTCCACCAGCAGCTCCCGCACGGTGGAGGCCAGGGGCTCGTACTGGGCCCCGTACAGGTCTATGACCTCCTGCTTTTTCCCCTGCGCCAAGAGATCCAGCATATTGTCGCGGATGGGGGTCAGTTTTTCCATCTTGCTGGAAACTTCGCCCATCAGCACCTCGTCCGCCGTGAAGTCCTTTTTGAGTTTGGCGAGCTCGGCGTCCACCGACTGGGCGTACTGCCGGGCGTCTTCCAGATAGGCGCTCTCATTGTTTATCTGCACATCACTGGCGATGCTGAGGATATTGCGCCCCACCCCCTGAATGCCGGCGCGCACCTCCAGCGCCGAGCTGGTCACCTGGAAGGAGTTGGTGTAGAAGGTGTCCATGGTGTCGGACACGGTGCGAATGCCGAACAGGGCCGCCGCCACAGTGAGGATGTACAGGACGATGATGATCCCGTAGGAGTACATCAGTTTTTTGCCGACGCGCAGATTTTTGAGACTTCCCCGCTTCATAGTTTACGCTCCCCTTTTTCTGTTTTTCCCGCCTCTGGACGCCGGTCGCTCCGCGCCAGTGCCGCGCTGACTGCCTGCAGCAGTTCCGGCCGCGAAAACGGCTTGCGCACAAATCCGCAGGCCCCCGCCCGCCGGGCGCTTTCCATCACTGTTTCCTGGCCCACTGCCGAGCAGATGACGACCCTGGCGGCGGGGTCGATTGCCAGCATTTGAGAGAGGACCGCCATCCCGGGCGTGCCCGGCATGGTGATGTCCAGCAGCACCAGGTCCGGCTGCCTCTCCCGAAATCGGAGGAGGGCCTCGTCGCCGTCGGCCGCCTCCTCAATGTCCCTGTAGCCGCCCTCGCCCAGCATCTGCCGGAGCAGCCGCCGCATGAACTTGGCGTCGTCCACCACCAGAATCTTTGCGTCCATCGTTCCCATCGTCCTCTCCTATCTGTGACCGCCTTCTGAAAATTGCAGAATGCGCAGGGCGATCTCTGCCGGCGTGAGCTGCTCCGCCGCGCCGCCGTGTCGAACGGCTTCCCGCGGCATGCTGGGGACTGCGCAGCTCCTCTCCTCTTGGGCGACCGCCAGGCCGCCCTCCTCCCGCAGGCGTTTGAGACCCCGGGCCCCGTCGTCCCCCATGCCGGTGAGGACCACCCCCATGGCGCTGTTTCCCGCCTGGGCCGCCAGGCTCTCAAACAGGCGGTCCGCCGAGGGACAGAAGCCGTTGACCTTTTCCCCCGGCCGGCTGTGCAGGTAAAAGGCGCCCCCCTGCCGGGCCGCTGTCAGGTGGCGGCCGTCCTCCGCCAGGTAGATCACACCGTCCTCCGCCCGCTCGCCGTCTTCCACCTGTTTGACCTGCATGGCGCACAGGGGGGCGAGGTATTCGCGAAACCGGGAGGAGAAGCCGTGGGTGAAGTGCTGCACCACCAAAATGGCGCAGGTGCTTTGCGGAAGGTCCTGTAAAATGGTCCGCAGCGTCTGGGGGCCGCCGGTGGACGCCCCGATCCCCACCAGCCGCCGCGCGCTCTGCCTGCCGCTCGCCACTCTGCCGCCCGCGTACACCGACTTGATGTGGACGAGCAAGCCCCTGCGAAAGCGCTCCAGCGCCCGGTCGTCCCGCTTTGCGGGCAGGGGGATGGGGTGGCAGTCCGCCGGTCCGGCGCCGACGCAGATGACGCGGTTGGGCGCCAAGTCCCGGCGGGAGAGGAAAAACTGGGGCGACCTGCCCGCCAGGATGAGGGCGTCCGGCCGACAGCCCGGCTCCCCCCGGCAGAGGGCGATCTCCCGCTCCCCCTCCAGGGCGTCCAGAACCAGGCGCTCCAGCTGGGGCGTCTCCGCCGCCAGTGCAACGACAACCACATTCATGACAGCGCGCCCCCGCCCTTTTGATAGATCGCCGGTTCGATATAGGTGAACACCGTCTGCTCCCGGGGCAGCAGTTCGGTGTGCCCGGTGAAGAGGTACCCGCCGGGCTTCAGGCTCTTGCCCAGCCGCTCGGTCAAGCGCCGCCTGGCCGGCTCGCTGAAATAGATCATTACGTTGCGACAGAAGACCAGGTCGTACACGCTGTGCCCCGCGTAGGGGCGCATCAAGTTCATCTTGCGAAAGGCGACCATCCGGCGCAGCTCCTCCCGCACGGCAAGGTGGCCGTCTCCGTCCGCGCGGCAGTAGGCCTGCCGCCAGGCGGTGGGCAGCGCCTCCATGGCCTTGGCCGGGTAGCGGGCCGCCTGCGCCCGGTGCAGCGCCCGCTCGGACAGATCGGTGGCCAAAATCTCCACCGGGGGCAGCCAGCCCCCGCCGTCCCGGTAGGCAGAGAGGACCATGGCCAGGGTGTAGCACTCCTCCCCGGTGGAACAGCCCGCGCACCAGATTTGAAAGGACTTCGCGTCGCTGGGCAGGCGGGGCAGGATCTCCCGGGTCAGAAAGTCAAAGTGGCTCCTCTCCCGCAGGAAGAAGGTGTAGTTGGTGGTCAGGCGATTCATCATGGCGGTGGCCAGCTGCCCGGTCCTGTCCGCCTCTACCCGGTCTAAAAATGCGCCCAGCGAGGGGATCTGCAGTCGGTCCAGCTCCAGGCGCAGCCGGCACTCGGCCAGGGTGCGCTTTTTGGAGAGATCGATGCCGTAGTGGCTCTCCACATGGGCCACCAGCCGGGCAAACTCCTCGTCTGTAAACCTAGTCAAGGCGCGCCTCCTCCGCCGCGGGCCCCTCGTCGATCCCCTCTGCCAACACACCGCAGAGGGCGTCGCCCTCTGCCCGGTACAAAACGGCAAAGGCGGCGTCGCCCCCAGAGCGATCTCCGGCTGCCCGGCGGATGGGGACGACCTGCCCCTGGTAGAGCACCAGCCCAGCCACGCCGGGGGGTGCTTTTGGAACAGGGGTCACCCGGGGGTTGGGCAGGATGCAGGCGATCTCCTCCAGCTTGAGCGGGTACCACTGCCCGCCGATTTGAACCCGCATCACTGTCCCCCTTCCGCCGCGGTCAGGAGCCGCGCTACATCCACCAAGTAGGCCAGACGGCCTTGCCCTTGCAGGGGAAGGACGCCTTGCAAAAACGAATTTGCCTCCCATAAAATGGATGGGGGCATCGCCATCGCCCCGCCGGGCAGAGCGGCGAAGGCGTCCAGCACCTCGTCCACCAACAACCCCACGGCGCCGCCCGCCTCCTTTAGGAGGAGCGCGTGGCGCTCTTTTCCCGGCGGCAAGCCCAGCAGCGCGCGCAGGGAGACCACCCGCACCGCCTGCCCTTCCCAGACGGCCCGGTTCTCCTCATCCACGGCGGCCTGCAGCGCGTCGCTGGAAAGGATGTAGAGCAGCCGCTTCGCGGGCAGTAAAAACAACAGCTCGCCCGAGGCGACGCACAGGCCGATCTCGCCTTTGCCCATGCCGTCACCCCCTCGGTTTTTCACACTGCCAAGCTGTGGAAATGTGCTGAAAAATAGACTTATTTTAGTTTAACACAACAGCTAGATATTGGCAATCATTTTAATCGTTTTTTATGCAAAATGGGATATTTTTGCAGCGCGTCAACCGGTTTGCCCGCTACAAGACAGGGAGGAGGGACAGGGCGGGGAAATGCCTCTCCTCTTGGAGATGAGCGGCAGTCGGCCGGTCGGGCCATGCAACGCAAAAAAAGCGCGGCGAGCCACCCTGAGAGCTGTACCCATATGTACTGCCGACGCCGGGGACAGTTGGGGGAGGGGTCAGTCGGCGTGGGGAAGCAGAGGGGGGCTGGGGGCTGCCCAAACAGAGCGCCGGTGTGGCGGCCCTGTGCGAACGCGGGGGGCGGCGGAGCTGCCGGGACAAGCGCGCTTTAAAATGGTGGGGAATTTTGCGGAGGGGAGTTTGGCAGGGGGGAAGGGAACCAAAGCGTTGAAAAAAGGGGTCAATTTCGTCTTCCCTGCCGCCGGGCAGTTCCCGCTCTGAACTGCGACGAACAGGGAGACGTCGCCTGCCGACCCCACCTGTATCCTTGGGCCCCCTTCCGGGTTGAAAAAGGTTCCAATTATGCCCGCTCTGTCTCCGGGCAGCTCCCGCTCTGAACTGCGACGAACAGGGAGACAGCCGCCTGCCGACTCCATCTGTATTCTTAGCCCCCCCTCCGGGTTGAAAAAGGGGCCAATTTTGCCCTTCCTGCTGCCGGGCAGTCCCTGCCTTGAACCGCGGCGAACGGGGGAGGCGGTGCCTGCCAGCCCCACCTGTGCCCTTGAGTCGTCCCCTTTTTGAGGGTGTGTGGCGCCCCTGTCCCTCAATGCCGGCGCACCTGCCCCCCCAAAAAGTAATCTTTCATCTGTTTTTGGCCGGCGGTCGGCGCTGTCTCGGCCAGGGGGGACGGGGCGGGACAGTCGGCCCGGAAAATCGGTAAAGGTGAACGGAGATGGTCTCGCACGCTCTCTCCCACATTGGCGCGACAAAAATGGACATAAAAAATCCCGGCCATTTTGGCCGGGATTTTTGGGAGGCGTTGACAAATAAGATGCCAAGTAAAAGAGAGAAATGAGGATTTAAGCTTCAGAGCAGAGCCATTTTCACTTTTTCATGATGTTTCTCAAATTTTTGCCTTTTTATATCCCGCTTTTGAAAAACTTCAATCTTTATTTACATATTACTCTACCCTCTTACAGAGTTTTTGTAAAACCACAGTCTGGAAATGATGTACAGCCATAAAAATCCCCGTACAAACCTGATTTTTTCACCAGCAATCCCTTGCAGAATTCACATCGCATTGCTGGGTCATTAGTTTCCTTTATTTTTGCATAATCGTCCAAATCAAGCAGTTCAGTAACTCTTTTCTGCATTTTTTTGCTTGCTATGCGTTGCATTTGTTCTGTAGTGGATTTATAGCTTAACAAATTTAAACTACCTTGCCAGACTAGAGTGTCATCAATTAGAATTACTTTTTCATGCATATTTTTGCGAATCCGTACAATGACCCCTTTTCTTCGCAAATTGTCAATTAAGGCTCTGGCCTTCTTTTGATAAGTTCTCACATGTTCGCTTACTGATCGAGTATAGACGATTACCTCGCCGCCTGCTTCTATGATTTCTTCAAAAATAGGCAGCAAAATCTCAATTCGTCCTTCCCGGACAAACGGACAGAAAATGATTACTCGTCTGCTGGCGTTTTTTAAATCGGGAATCACTTTGGCCCAGAAACTGTTTTGATTATACTGCCCCAGCTCTTCGGCTGACACTCTTTCACTTAACTGCTTGATTTCATTTTCTTCTTCTGTAGTTTGGAAACCAATCCCCAATTCGGAAACTGCTAACGTTGCTCCATATTGATGCAGAATATCCAGCAGATCCTTGAAAATATGTCCTTTGAAATTTTGCTGTACGAATTTTACATTCGCCAATAAAACAAACTTGAACTTTGCCCGTGTAATTGCAACATTCAACATGAGTTGAGCGCTTAGGTTTTCCCTGCTGCCGTCATCAAAAAAGAACCATTTTGTATCTGTACCTTCGCTCTCTACAGAGTCACAGATGATAATATCTTTTTCGCCACCCTGAAAACTATGTACTGTGTTTACTTCGATTCGTTTTCTTTTCGGATTATTTTTTCCCAAAGATTCGTCTAAAATAGTATTAATCAAGTCCTTCTGTGGACGGTATGGAACGACCACACCAACCGTGACCTCTTTACCGCTCTGTGCCTCATTTGCTAAATAGTCTTGTGCCATAGCCGCTACTAATGTTGCATGATACAAATTACACCGGCTTTGCCCATTGGGCCCTCGATTCATCCACGGATCGCCTTCGGAAGTATCCACCAAGAATAGTGGCCGATCTTGTACCCACCGATCGAATAATACCCTGGTTTTGGTGTTGTCTCCGCTTTGTAAAATGCCTCCATAAAACAATCTGTTGGGAATTGAAGCAATGGCGGGGTTCATGCGGTATTGGATGCTTAATGGTTTCACAAATTCACTGCTCCTGGCTTTGGCGACTGAGTTCATTCCAATCATTTCAAAAAAGTTTCTATTCTGCCAATTTCTCAATAATTTGTTTTTGCTTTGGGTGCCAATTGGAGGAAGCTGTAAAAAATCTCCAATTAAGGTGCAGGATGAACGGACTAAACCCATTGCAAAAAATATTGGCAATAATGGAGCCATACTGATTTCATCGATGACCAATGTGTCAAACTGTTGCGTCCGTAAATCGACAGACATATATGTCATTGACAGCGTAGCGCCAACTACTGCCGCTTCTTCAAGCACTTGCCTGCGCATCGCAGCAATCTGTCGCATCAACTCTCTTATCTGTCCTTCAACTTCATCTGCTTTTTTGGACAGTTCTTTAAGTCCTTTTTCCAAGGATAACTCAGTAAGCCCGGCAACTGAGAGCGCAGACTGAATTGTCGATATTTCAAAGTGTGCGATTTTTACCAAATTGGAAATTTCTGAAGCAAAGGCAGATTGCTTGCTTTGCAGCAAGTTGATAGCATCTTGCCTCTTTTTACAAGCGTTTTCAACTTCATCAATTTCTTGACTTACTAATAAAACGGTTGCCTTTGTATGCCCGGTTTGAAAGGCCTTAGTTTCCAGCCGTGACTGTTCTTCTTTCAGAGATTGCAACGTCTTTTCGTCTTGTTCAGTCTCCGCCATAAGTTGTTTAAGTTCTTTCTCCTGTTGATGATATGTTGTTTTTTTCTTTGATATATCAACTTGCTTTTGTCGGTAGCTTTCCCGCATAGACTGTATTTTTAAAAGACCGGCGAACTTAGCTTGTATCGGCAGCAATTCTGTTTCAAGAATCTTTATTTGGGCGCTAAGCTCCTCTAACTTAACCCGAATGATTTCATCCAAGGAAAGCATCGGATACTTATCTAGTTGTGAAACTCCTATTCGAACCAAATGACCTTTTGTATAAACGGGTTCATCATAGAGAAGATCCGCCAGTTCTTCCATAGCGCCATCTACCGCAGTATTTGCATGAGAAAGCAGCAGAACGCGGCGGCCTCGCTTTATTTGTTCATTGATTGCTATTGCAATCGTATGTGTTTTCCCCGTACCCGGAGGCCCCCAAATGATGGTATCCCCCTGAAATGAACGCACCACAGCGGCTTTCTGATACTCGTTTACTTGACTATATCCCCTTAAGTTGGGTATAGAGTTATTATTGACTTGGAATCGACCGTTAAATAGACGTGCCGCAATCGCATACCGCTGATTGGCGTCTTGTAGGCTCTCTTGAAAACATTGCAGAAGTTTCTCAGGTAGAGTAGTGTGGTCAAGAAAAAGCGTTATTTCTTGGTTCAAAGACAAGGTTCGAAATGTTCTCAAATAAATTTGACAATTGTCAGATGAGACATACTCGCAATCGAATTGAGCGGAACCCGTTACCATTTTATATACAACATTGTCCTGATGAAAAAACGGCTGTTCCGTGTCAAATCGATATATGTTGTGCCCATTTTTACTTTCATGGAGTACACCATTGATCAGGATAATATTGTTGTCTTTCGATTTTTTCAGTTCTTCAATCTCTGTTTTTAAGACTTCAATGAATTCCTGAATATAATGCTCATGTACGGTAAGGAAGCAAGCAACCGAAAACAAGAGATAGACCGCCAGCACTACACTATTCCGAACCAAAGACCAAAAGATAAGCATTGTGGGAAAATCTAAACTTTTGGATTTTCCTACAATGCCAACTACGGCGGAATCCCTCCCACTCCTTATATCTTTCTGTATACATTGAATTTGTATTTAGTAAAATGCAGACAACACCACGGATCGGCTTTTGGTTGGACAATTCCAACCAAACACCACAGCAGACAGCAGAAAACATTCTGAACGCTAGGAAGCCGGTATGATTGTTACATATAAGGGGAAGAAAAATTTCTTTTAGGTACTTGCTTTCCTAAAACTGATGTGGTACAATGATTTAATCCAGAAAAGGAGTAAAAAATATGCGGCAAGGTATTCTTAAATAAAACTATAATCAAATAGTGGGAACAAAGGATTATGATAGCTCCTTTTGTAGGGGCTTAGTTTTTTGTACCCAATTTAAGAATACTTTTGCCTTATCAATTTTGACATATCCCCAAAAACAGCAATCACAAACAGGTGTATGCTGTATATGTGTATGTCCGCAACTTATAATCCCCAGTGGTAAAAGTATTTTACTGCTGGGGATTTTTATGCCCTTTGGGGCTGTAAAGGGAGGACAATCACATGAAAATAATCAATATTGGAATTCTTGCCCATGTAGACGCTGGAAAGACGACCTTGACGGAGAGCCTGCTATATGCCAGCGGAGCCATTTCAGAACCGGGGAGCGTCGAAAAAGGGACAACGAGGACGGACACCATGTTTTTGGAGCGGCAGCGTGGGATTACCATTCAAGCGGCAGTCACTTCCTTCCAGTGGCACAGATGTAAAGTTAACATTGTGGATACGCCCGGCCACATGGATTTTTTGGCGGAGGTGTACCGCTCTTTGGCTGTTTTAGATGGGGCCATCTTGGTGATCTCCGCTAAAGATGGCGTGCAGGCCCAGACCCGTATTCTGTTCCATGCCCTGCGGAAAATGAACATTCCCACCGTTATCTTTATCAACAAGATCGACCAGGCTGGCGTTGATTTGCAGAGCGTGGTTCAGTCTGTTCGGGATAAGCTCTCCGCCGATATTATCATCAAGCAGACGGTGTCGCTGTCCCCGGAAATAGTCCTGGAGGAAAATACCGACATAGAAGCATGGGATGCGGTCATCGAAAATAACGATGAATTATTGGAAAAGTATATCGCAGGAGAACCAATCAGCCGGGAAAAACTTGCGCGGGAGGAACAGCAGCGGGTTCAAGACGCCTCCCTGTTCCCAGTCTATCATGGCAGCGCCAAAAATGGCCTTGGCATTCAACCGTTGATGGATGCGGTGACAGGGCTGTTCCAACCGATTGGGGAACAGGGGGGCGCCGCCCTATGCGGCAGCGTTTTCAAGGTTGAGTACACCGATTGCGGCCAGCGGCGTGTCTATCTACGGTTATACAGCGGAACGCTGCGCCTGCGGGATACGGTGGCCCTGGCCGGGAGAGAAAAGCTGAAAATCACAGAGATGCGTATTCCATCCAAAGGGGAAATTGTTCGGACAGACACCGCTTATCAGGGTGAAATTGTTATCCTTCCCAGCGACAGCGTGAGGTTAAACGATGTATTAGGGGACCAAACCCGGCTCCCTCGTAAAAGGTGGCGCGAGGACCCCCTCCCCATGCTGCGGACGACGATTGCGCCGAAAACGGCAGCGCAAAGAGAACGGCTGCTGGACGCTCTTACGCAACTTGCGGATACTGACCCGCTTTTGCGTTGCGAAGTGGATTCCATCACCCATGAGATCATTCTTTCTTTTTTGGGCCGGGTGCAGTTGGAGGTTGTTTCCGCTTTGCTGTCGGAAAAATACAAGCTTGAAACAGTGGTAAAGGAACCCTCCGTCATTTATATGGAGCGGCCGCTCAAAGCAGCCAGCCACACCATCCATATCGAGGTGCCGCCCAACCCGTTTTGGGCATCCATAGGACTGTCTGTTACACCACTCTCGCTTGGCTCCGGTGTACAATACGAGAGCCGGGTTTCGCTGGGATACTTGAACCAGAGTTTTCAAAACGCTGTCAGGGATGGTATCCGTTACGGGCTGGAGCAGGGCTTGTTCGGCTGGAACGTAACGGACTGTAAGATTTGCTTTGAATACGGGCTTTATTACAGTCCGGTCAGCACGCCGGCGGACTTCCGCTCATTGGCCCCGATTGTATTGGAACAGGCATTGAAGGAATCGGGGACGCAGCTGCTGGAACCTTATCTCTCCTTCATCCTCTATGCGCCCCAGGAATACCTTTCCAGGGCTTATCATGATGCACCGAAATACTGTGCCACCATCGAAACGGCCCAGGTAAAAAAGGATGAAGTTGTCTTTACTGGCGAGATTCCCGCCCGCTGTATACAGGCATACCGTACTGATCTGGCCTTTTACACCAACGGGCGGAGCGTATGCCTTACAGAGCTGAAAGGATATCAGGCCGCTGTCGGTCAGCCGGTCATCCAGCCCCGCCGTCCAAACAGCCGCCTGGACAAGGTGCGCCATATGTTTCAGAAGGTAATGTAAAGATACATAATCGTCAAGACGGCAACAATCAGAAGTTATGGAGGGTAACAATGGAATATAGTAAGGAAGATTTAATGGAAGCAAAAAAGCAAATTTGGGGAGTGGGAGAGAACATGGGAACAGAGGAAAGTAAAAAAATCTGGGAGGAGAACGCACAATTTTGGGATAATGCAATGGGTGACGAATCTAATGAATTTCACAGAGAGGTAGTGCGTCCCAAAGTAACGGAACTTCTATCTCCTAATCCTGCGGATTACATTTTGGATATTGCGTGTGGCAATGGAAATTATTCTTCGTATCTTGCACAAAGAGGCGCTTCGGTTGTCGCTTTTGATTACAGCAAAAAAATGATAGAATTGGCTAAAAGACGGCAATCACAATATGCAAAACAAATTGAATTTTGTGTGGCGGATGCGACCGATAGAAAAAGTATATTAGAATTAAAAAGAAATCGAGCCTTTACGAAAGCAGTTTCTAATATGGCAATTATGGATATTACGGATATTGAACCACTTCTTATGGCTGTTTATGAACTGTTGCAGGAAAGCGGAATTTTTGTCTTTGCAACGCAACACCCTTGTTTTGTCACGTTGACTGAAAAATATATGACACCGCACAGTTACTATGATATAGCGATTGAAGGGCAACCGAAAGAGCAGATTTATTATCATCGTTCCATACAAGATATTTTTAACCTTTGTTTTAGAGCTGGATTTGTCATTGATGGATTTTATGAAGAATGTTTTAAAACCAACAAAGAAATTCCTATGGTAATGATAGTAAGGCTTAAGAAGGTAAAACGTGATAGCTTAAAATAAATTCAAGTTTGTCGGGTAAATAGCAAACCCAGCCGAGCCAGTCAACGGTCAAGATGAACGGCGCATATGCGCAGCCGTTGACAGCCCCGCCCGCCTTTGCTGGTAGGCAATCAAGGGGCGACAGCAAGAAGTGCCACCGCCCCGCACTATTATTCAGAAAGGGGAATTTCCATGACCGACCAGATAGCCTATCAAGAATATATCCAGCGCAGGTACAACGCCTTTTGCAAGACTGTTATCCGCTGTGCCGCCTTGGACAAGATTTTGAAGCTTAAACGGCAATGGGAACGGCAAGTTTCCCTTGACTATCTGATGAACGAGAAGTTTGTCCAGTTTGCCGCGTCGGAGCCGGACGAGGAATACCCATTTACCGTCTGCGGTCAGACCGTCCTGCTCTGCAACGCCGCCCTTGCCGACGCGATCTCTGTTTTGCCGGAGCAGACGCGGGAAGAAATCCTGCGCTATTACTTTCTGCGCCAGCCGCAGCGCGTGATCGGCGCGTGTATTGGCCGGTCACGCAGCACAGCGGGGCGGCATATCCAGCTTGCCTTGCAGCGGCTACGCGAAGAAATGGGGGTGAGCCGGTATGAGTAGACTTCTCCCCTATGAAACAATCCTCAAAGCCCGTGAGGGCGACCCAGAAGCCGTGAACGCTGTCCTGCTCCACTACGCCGGATATATCCGCTATTTCTCAAAAGTGAACGGGCAGGTCAACGCCGAGGTGGAGGACTATGTAAAGCAGCGGTTAATTGACTGTCAATTCAAGTTCCGGCTTGACGAACCACCGGACAAGTCATAAAAACTGAATACCAGCCGCCACCGACGCGGCCAGCGAAAGCAGTAAGTCTTGAAAAAGATTTACTGCTTTTTTTGTTGTCCGGCTCCGCTCCCGGCCATTTTGCCCCCTGCCGGTTGTAGTAGTAAGCGAGGAGGGAATTTTTCTGCCCTGGTGTTTGGCATTTGGAGCATTTACCCGTAGTAGAGGGCAAAGAGAAAGGATTTCTCCAACACCGGGTAGAAACCACTGCGTCCGGTGTCATTTTAGCGAAAGCGGGCAGGAATGCCCTTTACAGGATTAGTAGTAGCAGAAAAAGAGAAACAAACTTTTGTGGTTGCAGTTTTCCAAAAAAGTGGCGGACGGAAGTGAGAGAAAGTTTGCAGTCACGGAGAGCAAGTTTCTACCACGGTGCCAAAATCCGCAATTCTGCGGTTTTGCCCCTCGCGGGAAACTTGTTGGGGAGTGCCTTCCCCAAACCCTGCTTTGCGGCTTGCGCCGCTTATCCCCGCCGCGCTCATGCGGCAAGAAAGGAGGTCACGACCATGCGAAAGAAATACAACACACCCCACCGCAGCCGCGTTGTGAAAACCCGGCTGTCCGAAGATGAATACGCCGACTTCACAGCGCGGCTTGCACCCTATGGTATCAGCCAGTCGGAATTTCTCCGGCAGGCGATACGGCGTACCACCATACGCCCCGTTATCCATGTGTCGGCAGTTAATGATGAACTGCTCTCCGCTGTCGGGAAGTTAGCCGCCGAATACGGCAGGATCGGCGGCAACCTCAATCAGATTGCCCGGTATCTGAACGAGTACGGCGCACCCTACAATGCGCTGTCCGGCGAGGTACGCGCCGCCATAGTCGACCTTGCCGCCCTCAAGTATGAAGTCTTACAGAAAGTAGGTGACGCGGTTGGCAACACTCAAGCATATCAACTCTAAAAATGCCGACTACGGAGCCGCCGAACAATACCTGCTTTTTGAGCATGACGAGTTTACCATGAAGCCCGTCCTTGATGAAACCGGCAGGCTTATCCCCCGCGAGGACTACCGGCTGTCCACGCTGAACTGCGGCGGGGAGGATTTTGCCGTTGCGTGTATGCGGGCAAATCTCCGCTATGGGAAGAACCAGCGGCGGGAAGATGTGAAAAGCCACCACTATATCATCAGCTTTGACCCACGGGACGGGCCGGACAACGGCTTGACCGTAGACCGGGCGCAGGAATTGGGCGAGAAGTTTTGCGCCGAGCATTTCCCCGGCCACCAAGCCCTTGTATGCACCCACCCGGACGGGCATAACCACAGCGGCAACATCCATGTGCATATCGTTATCAATTCGCTGCGGATAGAGGAAGTGCCGTTCCTGCCCTACATGGACAGGCCAGCCGATACGAAAGCCGGTTGCAAGCACCGCTGTACCGACGCTGCCATGCGCTACTTCAAGTCCGAAGTCATGGAGATGTGCCACCGGGAGGGGCTTTACCAAATCGACCTCTTGAACGGCAGCAAGAACCGCGTGACCGACCGGGAGTATTGGGCGCAGAAAAAGGGACAGGCCGCGCTGGACAAGCAGAACGCCCCCATGATTGCAGGCGGTATCACACCCCGGCAGACCAAGTTTGAAACGAACAAGGAGAAACTGCGGCAGACCATACGCGCCGCGCTGTCTGCGGCGGCCTCATTCGAGGACTTTTCCTCTCTGCTGCTGCGGGAGGGTGTGACCGTCAAGGAGAGCCGGGGGAGGCTTAGTTACCTCACGCCGGACAGGACGAAGCCCATTACCGCCCGGAAGCTGGGCGACGATTTTGACCGCGCCGCCGTCCTTGCCGTTTTGGAGCAGAGCGCCGCCAGAGCCGCAGAAAAGGCCGCAGCCATACCCGAATATCCCCGGCATGGGGAAACCGGCATACAGCCCACAAAAGCCCCACAAACCACCACGAAACAGGACGGTGTGCAGCGGCTTGTGGACATTGAGCAGAAAATGGCCGAGGGCAAAGGCCGGGGCTATGAACGCTGGGCGACCATGTACAATCTCAAACAAATGGCCGCGACGCTGAATGTGTATCAGGAATACGGCTTCACTTCCCCGGAGCAGTTAGAAGCCGCCGTTGATACCGCCTATCAGGAAATGCGCCAGACCAGCGGCAAGCTGAAAACGCTGGAAACAGAGCTACAAGGGAAAAAGGAGTTGCAGCAACAGGTACTTGCCTATGCCAAGACCAAGCCCGCTCGCGACGGACTGCGGGCGCAGAAATCTGAGAAAGCTCGCGCCGCATACCGGCAGGCAAACGAGAGCGATTTTATCATAGCCGAAGCCGCCGCCCGGTATTTCAAGGCGCATGGCATTACCAAGCTGCCCGCCCGGAAAGCTTTGCAGGTCGAGATCGAGCAGCTTATCTCCGAGAAAGACGGCCTGTATAACACCTATCACGAACAGAAACAGCGGTTCAAGGAATTGCAGACCGTCAAGCGGAACATCGACCAGATTTTGCGCCGGGAGGAACCCCACCGCAGAAAGGAGCAGAGCCATGAACGATAACCTGCCCCGCATGGACTACCGCCAGCACCGGCGGGCGCGGCGGTTGGTACATGAGTGCTGTAACTATGACGGGGGGAACTGCCTGCTGTTAGACGACGGGGAGCCTTGCGTGTGCGTCCAGAGCATTTCCCTTTCCCTCATGTGCCGCTGGTTCCGTGTGGCTGTCCTGCCCCTTGACGGGGAGCTGGCCGCAGCCCTCTTGTACCGGGGGAGCCGGAAACGGTGTGCGGTCTGCGGCGCGGCATTTGTCCCCAAATCCAACCGGGGGAAATACTGCCCCGACTGCGCCGGCCGCATGAAGAAACTCAAAGCCGCCAAGAGAAAGCGGAAACAAAGGCAGAGATGTCACGCTTTAGAGCCTTTCAAACCCGCATAAATCAAGGCTTTTTTCGTGGGTGTCAAAGGGTGTGCGATACATTTATCCTTTTCCCCCGGAAACGGCGTTCTAAATGCGTACAAACGCCCCAAATCCACCCAAAGGAGGAACCATGTCAGACAACCGAAAATACTACTACCTCAAGCTGAAAGAGAATTACTTTGACGAGGACGCTATCGTGCTGCTGGAAAGTATGCAGGACGGTATCCTCTATTCCAACATTCTCTTGAAACTGTACCTGAAATCGCTGAAAAACGGCGGGAAGTTGCAGCTTGATGAAAATATCCCCTACACCGCGCAGATGATTGCCACCATTACCCGCCAGCAAGTCGGCACCGTAGAGCGAGCCTTGCAGATTTTTATGAAGCTGGGGCTTGTGGAGCCGCTGCCAAGCGGCGCGCTGTATATGAGCAACATTGAACTGCTGATCGGCCAATCCTCTACCGAGGGGGAGCGAAAACGGCGGGCAAGGCTGGCTTTGCAGGAGCAAAAAGCCTTGCCAAAGGCCGGGGTGGACAAATGTCCACCATATCAAGCGGACATTTGTCCACCAGAGATAGAGATAGAGAAAGAGATAGAGATAGAAAAAGAGAGAGAGCGAGAGTTAGATACGGGACAGCCCACCCGCGCCGCCTATGGCCGGTATGAAAATGTCTTTCTTTCGCAATCAGAACTGGACGGGCTGAAAGCAGACCTGCCCGACAAATGGAACTACTACATTGACCGGCTATCCTGCCATATCGCGTCCAGCGGCAAGCGATACCGCAGCCATGCCGCCACAATCTACAAATGGGCGCAGGAGGACGCAGCCAAGAAAGCCCCGAAAAAGGGCATACCAGACTACTCATGCAAGGAGGGCGAGAGTTTATGAAGAACGAAATCAACGCTGTTTTGGAGAATATGACGACCACTACCCCGGAGCCGGAGGACTACACCGGCGAGGACGGTTTACTGTACTGCGGCAAGTGCCGCAAGCCGAAAGAAGCCTATTTTGCGCCGGATAAGGCCGCTATCTTCGGGCGCGACCGCCATCCGGCAGAGTGCGACTGCCAGAGAGCCGCCCGCGAGGAACGGGAGGCCGCCGAGAAGCGGCGCAGGCACCTTGACACCGTGGAAGAACTGAAGCGCCGGGGCTTTACCGACCCCACCATGCGGGACTGGACTTTTGAGAACGACAACGGCAGGAACCCGCAGGCCGGGATTGCCCGCCGGTATGTGGAGCATTGGGAGGATATGCGAGCCGACAATATCGGCTGCCTGTTCTGGGGCGGCGTAGGAACCGGGAAAAGCTACCTTGCGGGCTGTATCGCAAACGCCCTCATGGAGAAAGAAATCCCCGTCCACATGACGAATTTTGCCCTTATCCTCAACGACCTTGCCGCCAGCTTTGAGAACCGCAACGAGTACATTTCCCGCCTTTGCCGCTATCCGCTGCTTATCATTGACGACTTCGGCATGGAGCGCGGGACGGAATACGGGCTGGAACAGGTTTTCAATGTGATTGACAGCCGCTACCGCAGCGGCAAGCCGCTGATCGTCACGACCAACCTCACGCTGGACGACCTGCGGAACCCGGAGGACACCGCCCATTCCCGGATTTATGACCGGCTGCTTTCCATGTGCGTCCCGGTACGCTTTACCGGCGACAACTTCCGGCAGGAAGCCGCGCAGCGGAAAATGGAGAACATGAAGAAACTGATTACCGACTGAAAGGAGTATTGCCTATGACAGATAACAAGCAGCACGACACCCGCACCACCCGCCGCCCCGACTGCGTGACGGAAATCCGCATGGGCAATTCCGTCCTTGTCGTGTCCGGCTATTTCAAGAAAGATACCACGACCACCGCCGCCGACAAAATGGCGCGGGTACTGGAAGCGGAAGCCGCTGCTACACAAAAACCGGCAATTTGACAAATCATAAAGAAGCAGATTTTACACTTTTGCCGCTATACAGCCCCCGCTATTCCGTGGTACAATAAAGCTACGGAATAGTGGGGCTGGCTGTCGGAAACGGAGGATTTTATGTTAAGACAAGCCACCCAAAACCTCATTACCGCCCTTTATCCGAGATTGTCCCATGAGGACGAGTTGCAAGGCGAGAGCAATTCCATTTCCAACCAAGAGTTAATATGTAAAGGGTGGTTTCTCCACCCGAATACATGTGACTGCGGCTCATTTGTGGTGAATTGAAAAGCAGTTATAGGAAAGGAGCAGAAAAAGCCTTATAACCGCTGAAAATCAACACAAAAAGGAGCTGATTCTTGTGAAATCTATATTTGAGGAAATGGGCGGTACATACCGTCAAGTGGGAGATTATTTTATCCCCAACCTTGTTCTGACGGATGACGGCGATTATCAGATAGGCAAATACGGACGTATGCGTCGCAGCTATCTGAAAGAACACCGAAAAATCCTCTACACCAACTATGTGGTGGAGGGAACGCTGTTCAAGCACTTAGCCGAAATCGACCAAGCCTGTAATGAGCGTATAGAAATCATCGTATCTGCTATGTCGGAGCAGGAGGGCGTGACCGAGGCACTGAAAGCGGCTGACCAAATGGAATGGGTACGCCGTAAAAACAACATCCGCAACCGTGCGGAGGAAATCATTTTGACTGAACTTGTATATGCTTAAACGAATGCCCGTATCGGCTGTTATGGCTAATAACGGGCATTTTGGCTTTTGTCAGTTATTTTCTTTTGTGCTGGCTACAAGACGGTCAAAATCACTTTGATACAAGCGGTCTTGAATGATCCGGTACTGCTCAAATTCGCTTTCCGCAAATGCTTTTGCAATAGCGGCTGTGACCTTGCCCTTGTTTTGCAGAATCTCCGCATCGTTGAATTGCAGGAACGCATCCAGCTTGGATGCCCAATCTGCCATCGTCATAGGAATATGCCGCCGTGCCTGTCTTGTGGCATAGTCCAGATACATGGTGACGATCTCGTTCAGCTCCTGTATCTCACCCTTGGATAAGTAATTCTTGGCAATCGACACATCCGCTTTCACAATTTTACCATCGGGAGCATTGCGCCACGAGGTCAAGCCCATGTGTTCTTTGGTATGGTCAGCCCGTGCCATAATGACTTCTGCGGCAGTATTGCCATGGACGGCATAGTGCATCTTATTCTGCACCGTAGCAAAGAAATCCTTGGTGAGCTGGCTGTCGAGGGAATAATCCACGGCGGTGGCATAGATGTCCGTGATTTTCTGATAGAAACGGCGCTCACTGGCACGGATTTCCTGAATCTCGGAAATCAGATGTTCAAAATAGTCTTCATCAAAAATCTGACCGTTGATGAGCCTGCTTTTGTCCAGAACATATCCCTGCTTGGTAAAAGTGTCCAGCACCCTGGTTGCCCACTGCCGGAACTGCGTTGCCCTGCCGGAGTTGATACGGTAGCCGACTGCAATAATGGCGGATAGGGAGTAGAACTTATATTGATAGGTTTTTCCGTTATCCGCAACTTGTGCAAAATTTGCACAGGTTGAATCTTCAGACAATTCGCCACTTTCATAGACATTTTTCAAATGCTTCGTCACAACGCTTCTGTCCACATCGAAAAGCTGAGCGATTGCTTTTTGTGTCAGCCATACGTCATGATCCTGCACTCGGACTTCGATACCGTCCTCCTGTGCGTCTTTCGTAAATACGAGGAAATCCACTGTACTGTTCCTGATTTGAAGTTTGTTTTTATTGTCAGCCATTGTATATCACCATCCCATCAATCCTTCTTATCCTTCGCTCTGCTCTTATACACATTATACTTATTCTTACACTGAGGGCTGCAAAATACCGCACTCGGTCTGCTTGCCACAAAGGTCTGCAAACAATGCTTGCAGATGCGGATGGGTTTTTCCGTGTCGGTCAGCATAAAGCTGAACATCATTTGTATCCCAAGCATAAGAGAGTGAAAATCCCACACAATCGTCGGCTTATCCAGTAAAGCAATACGGTAGGTCGGCGCATTGCCGCCGAAGGCTTCCATGCCCTGCTGCATCAAAAGCCGCTGTTCGGGGGTCATCGTGTCGTAATCCTCGTAGAACAGCACAGAGGTCAGATAGGTAAAGGCAATATCAATGAACTGCTGCTTTATCCATTCATAAGGCTCGGCATATTCTCGCTGGAAGCTCATATTGACTGCCATCGGCTTATCCGTCATAGTCATGGCAAGTGCCATCATTGCACGGTCATTCTGTATATTCCACATGGATTCCACGCCACGCTTGACCACATCCGGCTTAACAAAAGGAAAGAACAAATCAAGATAGTCCATCGTGGGCATGGATTCCTCACGGATAAAATGATTCTTCGGCAGATATACCGCCTCATAATCCATAAAATTCGGCGTAGTAGGCAGCGCTGTCATGAGACCAAGCAAGCCATACTTTACTGCAAATACTTGAATTGCCTTTTGTATTTCCTGCGGTGTTTTCTTCTGCGATTCCATCCGACCAATATCAATGGCATCCAGAATAAGGCGTTGGTATTCGCTCAGCGGGTCGTAAATTCCCGGCTGTGCCGTTGCGGTAGGCGTGAGATACAACATACCATTCTCCGCCGTTTTCCATTCATATTCATTATATCGCACCCAATGCGAACTGGTGCGTTGAAACAGGTTCTTCATCGTCAAACCCTCCGCCATGTATTGTAACCTATATTATCCATAATTATATTACGCATCACTGTTGTTTTCAATATCTACACCGTTTTCTCTTAAAAAATCTTTATCGAGCAAGGTCAAGGGCTGCTGTATCTGCACTTTTTCGGTAAGTGCGGCAAGCAGCTTTTTTCGTATCTTTTTGAGCATCGTGTTTCGCACTTTGCGGATGTTACGGTCAGACTGCCCACGAATAGCGGCAATTCTGACAGAACTATACTGCCGCAGTGCCCACAGGAACATAAGGAATTTGCTATCTTCGCTCAATTCCCGCAGGATATTGGATATATCCCCATCCGTCACAAGCTCGTGGATGTCGTAAGGACAGTAGAAAATGGAATCTACGAAATCACCTTTGCGTTCCAGCTTGGACAACACATCGTTGAGAGTGTCGGGAAAGTACAGCCCGCCTTCGGCTGCTCCATAGTCAAGGGGAACATCGTCACCACTTCGGTACAGCTCGTGATAGCGCTCCTTGCGCTGACGGTTGGCATCGAGCCGATCATACCACGCCACAAGGTTTTCGTAATCTTTGAGCGTTCGGGCAGAATCCTCCAACCGTTTCAGAGCCTGCGCCCGAAGCTCACGCTTTAAGAGTTTTCGTTCGGGCTGCTCATCTCCGGTATCGTCCCCGTCATCCTCTATGGGATGTTCCTCTGCATCGGCTTCCAGTTCGTCAATGAGCCGCTGTTCCTTGGCAAGCCTGCGTTGTGCCTGCTCCTGTTCTTCGGCTTCTTCATCCTCAATACTGGAAAATGTTACTTGTTCTCTTCGCTTCTTTCGGGGAGATTCATTGGGATCGGCTTCATCGGTGGTATCTTCCTCGTCATCCCAAAGGGCATTTTCATCTTCTTCATCTTCGTCTATGTAATCGGGAGCGTCCGTGTCGTATTCATCATAATAATCAGTATCTTCATCATAAAGATTGTCATTTTCGTATCGCTTGGGTTCGTCGTACACCGCAGGAACCCCCTTCAAAAATATTTTTCAAATTTTCTTTGATTATTCGAAAAAACAGTTCCGCTAAACACCCCGTATTTCTCCTATTAGTGAGGAAGTAATACATTCTGTCCCTTATTATATTACTTCCAATACTAAAGAAAGGAGGAAACTGCCTATGAGCAAAACCTATCGTGAGCTGACAGGAAAGGAGAAAAGACAGATCAAAAAGTTAGTTGTCTCCAAGTGTGCCAACTACGACAAGGAATACGGCTGCCTGCCATTATCGGGGACCCCGAAAAGTCGTAAGACTTTTTGGGGAGAGGAGGAGCAGCGGAGTGAGCGAGCTTTTCGTGCTTGCACGGAAACGAGCGATACCGAGCTTGCGACGACGAGCAACTGCTATATGCTTGGTATCTGCTATACCAACAGCGCCCTGTGCAGATATTTTCGGGAATCTGTACTGCCCGAAGCACCGAAGCTGGACGCTGTATTCAATCACGCACCAACGGTCAACTGCAAGCTGTGCGGCAAGCCATTCCTCATTGACGGGAAACGGGTGTACTGCTCGAAACGCTGTGCCACCGAAGCACGCCGCCAGCAGACCGCAGCCAGAGTGCGTAAGCACCGTGAAAAGCAGAAACAAACCACAATGTAACCGTTTTGCCCTCGGAAAGCCTTGTACCGCAAGGCTTTTTTGAGGGCATTTCTGCATGGGTAAGGGGTTTATCCCTCTTGTCCTGCTTTAACCGCACAAATGGTTACAGGGAATCGGAACTATCAATAGTATACTCGAAATTTATGAATTATTCAATCTATGGAGGAGATTTGCCTATGGTAAAAAACGAAAGCAAGAATTTTGCTTATACCACCCACCGCATCGGTGGCACAACCTATAAAGTCAAGGTCGTGTTTAACGAAAGCGGTACGGAAACGATGGAGGATAAAATTTTACGAATTATTCGCAATGAAGTTCACACAAGCTGCGAAAAGTATGATATAATGGACGCACCACAAATGAGTCGACAGTCTGAAAGGAGCGCATCATGAGCGTGAAACAGACTGTGGGACAGGATCCCAATAAAATTACGGCATTGTACGAGAGACTTTCCCGTGACGATGACCAGGTTGGCGATAGCAACAGCATTGTCAATCAGAAAAAATACCTCGAAAGCTATGCCCAGCAGAGAGGTTATACAAACTGTCAGCACTATACGGATGACGGTTGGAGTGGAGGAAATTTTGAGCGTCCTGCGTGGAAACAGCTCATTGCAGACATTGAAGCAGGCAAGGTTGCCCATGTTATAGTCAAGGACATGAGCAGGGCGGGCCGTGACTATCTGCAAACAGGCTTTTACACGGAGGTGTTCTTTCGTCAGCACAATGTACACTTTGTGGCGATTGCCAACAGCGTGGACAGCGACGATCAGAACAGCAACGAATTTGCTCCTTTTTTGAATATTATGAACGAATGGTACTTGCGAGATTTAAGCCGCAAGCAGCGCACCGCCATTCGTGTCAAGGGCGAATCGGGCAAGCCCACCACCAACTGCGCCATCTACGGCTACAAGAAAGACCCGGAGGACAAGTATCACTGGCTGATTGATGAGGAAGCGGCAGAGGTTGTCCGCCGCATCTTCCGGTTGACCATCGAGGGCAAAGGTCCGTATGACATTGCCCGCATCCTATTTGATGACAAGATCGAAACCCCTGCGGTCTATGCCGCAAGGCAAGGCCGGGGCGTTTGGAAAAGCAAAGAGGAATTTCCCAATCCCTATAACTGGAGTGGCTATATCGTCGGGAACATCCTTGCAAAGCCGGAGTATATGGGGCATACGGTCAACTTCCGTTCTCACAAGCAGTCCTACAAGGACAAAAGCCCTGTGATGAATCCCAAAGAGGAATGGCTTGTCTTTGAGAACACCCACGAAGCTATCGTGGATAAGGAAACGTGGGAGCTTGCACAGAAGCTCCGAAAGACACCGAGACGCCACGACACGATAGGCGAAGCCAATCCCCTGACGGGACTTCTGTTCTGTGCAGACTGTGGGGCAAAGATGTATAATCAGCGCACAAGAGGTTCCGACACCAAGCCTTATCCATCCGATGCCTATGAGTGTTCCACCTATAAATTGGCGGGTCAGAAACGCTCTGCCGCCTGCCGTAATCACCATATTTCCACAAAAGCACTCCGAGAGCTGATCTTGAACACCATCCGCACCGTCAGCACCTATGCCATTTCCAATCAAGACGAGTTTATGGAAAAGGTGCGCTCCGCTTCTCAGATCAAACAGAAAGAAGCAGCAAAGGAAACCAGGCGTAGGCTGAACAAGGACAAGAAGCGTATTGCCGAGCTTGACAATATCATTAAAAAGCTCTATGAATCCTTTGCTATCGGGCGCATTACCGATGAACGCTTTGATACCCTGCTTGCCGAATATGAAGCCGAGCAGAAAAACTTGCAGGCATCCGTGGAAGAAGCCGAACAGCGGGTATCCTCTTTTGAGGAAGATACCGCTCGTGTGGAGCAGTTTATGGAGCTTGCGAGGAAATACACCGACTTTTCCGAGCTGACCACACCAATGATAAACGAGTTTATCGATAAAATCATTGTCCACGCTCCCGAAAAGGTAGACGGTGACAGAGTGCAGGAGGTTGAAATTTATCTGAAGTTCATCGGGCATTTTGAGCTTCCCGCACCGGAGTTGACCGAGGAAGAAATCAAGCGGCAGGAGTTTTTGAGGAAAGAACGTGCCCGCAGCCGTGAACGCTACCAAAAGCTGAAATCCGGCGAACGCACCGTAGGCGTTCCCATCACGCAGACCTGCAAGTGCTGCGGCAAGACCTTTGAAGCGAGGTCAACGGCAAAGCTGTTCTGCGATGTGAATTGCCGAGCGAAGTATTACCGGCAGGAAGCGGCAAAGGAACGAAGCCGTGAAATCACCTGCGAACACTGCGGCAAGGTTTTTACTACGACACGAAACAGCGTTAAATACTGCTCTGATGATTGCCGGTATGCGGCACAGATCAAGCGGCAGGGCGAACGGAAGAAAGCCTTGCGGGAATCAAAGCAGGAACCGGCATTGCCGGAGAAAGAACAGAAAACAGCATAACGATATTTGAAGCGGATTGATGTATGTCGATCCGCTTCTTTCATTTTCAGGTGGACATTTTGCCCAACACCAAAACTATCAAATTTTTTGTATCGCCGCAAAGCGGCAGGAAGGAAACTCTATGAATTTTACGAACAACTACAACACCAATCCCATCATCATCGGTATCGACCACGGCTACGGTAACATCAAGACCGCCCATTGCTGCTTCAAAACGGGCGTTGCCGCCTATGACAAAGAGCCGACCTTCAAGGGCAATCTACTCGTCTATGAGGGCAGATACTATCTCATCGGCGAGGAACACAAGGAATTTATCTCCGACAAAATGGCAGACAGCGACTACTATATTCTCACTCTTGCCGCCGTTGCCCGTGAGCTGAATATCCGCAAACTGACCTCCGCCCGTGTCCACCTTGCGGCTGGACTTCCTTTGACCTGGGTGAGCGAGCAAAAGGACAGCTTCAAGGCGTATCTTTTGCAGAACGACAGCGCCGACTTCACTTTTAAGGGTGTTGACTATCATGTTGATTTTGTCGGAGCAGATATTTTCCCACAGGGCTTTTCTGCGGTTGCAGACAAGCTCCGTGAGTTCAAGGGTATCAATATGCTCTGCGATATTGGCAACGGCACAATGAACGTCATGTATATCAACGAGTGCCGCCCTCTTGCGAAAAAGTGCTTCACCGAAAAGTACGGCACCAATCAGTGTATGCTTGCGGTTCGTGAAAATCTGATGAAGCAGTTTGGTGTATCGGTAGATGAAACCGTCCTTGAGCGTGTCATCCGTCACGGTACGGCAGACATCAGCCAGCGTTATCTGACCGCCATCCGTGATACTGCAACCGAATATGCGGAGGGCATTTTCCGCAGATTGCGTGAGCATGAATACGATCCCGAACTGATGCGCCTGTATGTGGTAGGCGGTGGAAGCTGTATTCTCAAAAACTTCGGCAGCTATGACAAAGATCGTGTGATTATCAACGATGATATTTGCGCTACTGCAAAGGGCTATGAACTGCTTGCTGAGCAGAAGCAGAGCAGAAAAGGCGGCATCGTATGAAGCAGATCTTCACGACCACCCTGCGCTTAAACCTTGCAGACGAGGATGACCGCCGAGCCTACGAACATTTACAGCGAATGGATAAAAAGCAATATCGGTCTTACAGCAAGGCGATTGTTACCGCAGTCAATGACCATTTTGAACGCCAGGCACGGCTTGAAAGCGATCCGTATCTGGAAACCCGTGCAAAGGAGGATGCTTTTCTTCGGCGTGTGATGGAAGCCATTGAGCAGGGCTTACGGTTTGCGCCCGTCGGTATACTCCCATTCACGCCGCCTACCACCGTTGAAGCTCCGTCTGTCGAAGATGACGAGAACATTTCAGCGGCATTGGACTTTGCTGACAGCTTCTGATACTACTATTGCCCTCGTTTGGTATTACTGTGATACCAAACGGGGGCATTTTTGCTACTACGGAGATTTACAGAAAAAGCATGATACCAAACAGACGGATATTTGGTATCTGTCTGCTATCAAACAAACCACTTTTTACTACCACAGGAGGGTTTTCTATGACCACAGACGAGAAGAAATTACTGCAAGCCAAGCACAGATTGGAGGAAGCCGAGATGCGTGACCGTAATAAGGAGCGAAAAGCGAGGACACGGCGGCTGATCCAGGAGGGAGCGATTTTGGAGAAAGCATTGCCTCATACAACACAGATGACTTTGGAACAGTTAGAGGATTATTTATGCAGTTTGGCACGGCAGAATTGAGACGAGGGGCGTTCGGGCAACCGAGCGTCCCGTTTCTTTTATCCCGAAGGGGCGCACTTACTCACCACCCCGAAGGGGCGGTGGTATTGCCTGCGGCAACCGTGCGCTCTGCGAGGCGGATGCGGCTCCTGCGGGAGCCTTATGGACAATGCCACATCACGGCGGTGCTGCTGTCATAGTCCACGCAGTCGGTGCACAGTGATTGCATCCCTTAATACCGTCGCTTCAACCGACGGTATTCCACCAACTGCCCGCACAAACCTGCCACTGGCAGCTTTGTCAGCGGTAATGACTATCAGCATTAGTGATAGTCATTTTCTCTTTGAAAAGAGAAACAGAAACTTTGCAAAAGGACGGTGAGAACGAATGGCGATCTACCACTTGGAAGCGAAAGTGGTCAGCAGAGGTACGGGACGCTCTGCGGTTGCCGCTTCCGCTTATCTGAGCTGTACCAATATTCTTAACGACTATGACGGGGTACGGCACGACTTTACACGAAAGAAAGGGCTTGTGTGGCAGGATGTGTTTCTGCCGGAGTTTGCGCCACCCGAATGGAAAGACCGAGGTGTACTTTGGAACGCCGTGGAGGAAAACGAAAAGACCAAGGACAGTCGCCTTGCCCGTGAGTTCGTTCCTGCTCTGCCCATTGAAGTGACACCGGCACAATGGCAGGATCTTCTAACCGATTTCATCCAGAACAGTTTTGTTGCCGAAGGAATGTGCGCTGATGTGGCGATCCACGATCCGTACCCGCCCGGTCATAATCCTCACGCTCATATTATGCTGACGGTTCGCCCGTTGGATGAACAAGGAAACTGGCAGTACAAGACCGAGAAAGAATATCTCTGTATCAGAAACGGTGAGGAACGGGGCTTTACCGCCGCTGAGTTCAAGGCGGTACAGGCTGACGGATGGGAGAAACAATATCCTTACAAGGTCGGGCGCAAGAAAGTGTATATGCCGCCATCTGAAGCGGAGAAGCACGGATACGAACGAGCCAACAAGCACCCGAAAAGCACCAAGTTCGGCAGGCAGAATCCCATTGCCGAGCGTTGGAACAGTGAGGAACAGCTTATGGAATGGCGCAAGGCGTGGGCAGATGTGACCAACCGCTATTTGGAGCGATACGGACACGATGAGCGCATCGACCACCGCAGCCATGCAGATCGGGGCTTGACCGAGCAGCCCACCATTCACGAGGGTGTAGTTGCCCGTGCATTGGAGAAAAAGGGCATCATCTCTGAACGCTGTGAAATCAACCGTCAGATCAAGGCAGACAATGCTCTGCTGCGAGAGCTGAAAGCAACGGTTAAGAAGCTGATGCAGGCGGTGAAGAATACCGTTCCTGCCATAGCGGAGGCAATGGAAAAGATACGCAGCAGTATGCTGATTTTCAGTTATCAGCTCCGTCATATAGGTGTAGGCAAACACAACATGGGCAAGCGTGTCAAGGCAGTCAAGCCGGAGCTTGAACGCTATGCGGGATTGGTGCAGCAGATCAAGGAGAAATCCAAGGAACGGAAAGCTCTGCTTGCGGAGAAAAAGGAAACGCCGTTCTATCAGATACCCAAGCTGCATGACCTTACCCGCCGCATTACCGAGCTGACCGAGGAATTGGAGGAACTGAAAACCGAAAAGGAAATGGTGCTTCGCTCTTTGGACTGTGCCGACGATGCGGGCATTTCTGCGGTGAAGAAAGAAATCGCCACATTGGAGGGTGCGCTACAGAAGCTGTCTGAGCAGGAGGCGAAATATTCTGCCGAGCTTGATGAAGCCTTGAAGCAGTACGCCGAGCTGAAAGAGCAAGCCGCCGGTATGGATGCCGCCGAGCTGATGGACGCACGGCTTGCCGTTCGTGATGAAAAGGAACGATCTGCCGTTGATCGAGTAAAATCTGCCTACGGTGAGAAATACGATCCGATGATGATGCACGACAGCAAGCGTGATGTGGCAAATCTGCTCCATGAGGAAGCGGAGACACGGTCTGTTCGAGAGTTTTTGCGGCAGAAACAGAAAGCACAGCAGACACAGCAGCATAAGAAACCCAAACGCCACGAACAGGAACGGTAATGTGCCGTTCCTGTTCTTTTTACTTGTATTTTGATTGAATGGAGGGATAAACACTATGAATATTTACGGATATGTACGGGTATCCAGCACAGACCAGAACGAGGATCACCAGATGGTCGCTCTGCGGGAAGTAGATGTACCCGAAAAGAATATTTTTATGGATAAGCAGTCTGGCAAGGACTTTGACCGTCCAAATTACAAAAAGCTGGTACGGAAACTGAAAGCCGGGGATCTGCTTTATATTCTCAGCATTGACCGCTTGGGGCGAAACTATGAAGAAATCCAGAAGCAATGGCGTGTACTGACCAAAGAAATCGGTATCGACATTTGCGTGCTGGATATGCCGCTGCTGGACACCCGCAACGGTAAAGACCTGATGGGAACTTTTATTGCAGACCTTGTACTGCAAATTCTGTCCTTTGTGGCACAAAGTGAGCGTGAGAATATCAAGAAGCGGCAAGCCGAAGGGATCGCTGCAGCGAAGGCAAAAGGCATCAAATTCGGCAGACCCGAAAAGGCTGTACCCGACGATTTTGGAAAAATCGTGAAAGCATGGGAGCAAAAGAAGCTGTCGCTGGCAGAGGTTTTGAAGCAATGCAATATGAGCGAAGCTACTTTTTACCGTAGATTGCGGGAATACAGACTACTGCAAGCCAAGAAAAAAGTGTGATTTAACGACTTGCGGCTATCAGAAGGTGTACCTTTTGACAAACCTCTCCCCAAAATACATAGTGAAACAGAGAGGTTATAATTTGTATTGAAGATCGAACAATTTTCAATAATTTCAGCGAAATTCTTGATTTATTCATACTTTTCGAGTATAATGTATAAGGGTTTTTATACGAATTTGCGGCTATCAGAAGGTACACCTTTTGATTATTGTTACAGACTATTATGCACCGCCATATCAATATTTCTTGCTCTTCAAAAGGAGGATAAGGATGAACAAAATAGTTTTAATATTCGGAGTTTTATTTATCGTGATTGCCGGTTGCTTAATTGGAACCAGTTTATCCCATTTAGAGGATGAAGATGTCATTGTGATGGATGAAAATGCAGAAACAGTTGAAATGGAACAGCCGTCCAACACAGAATTTTCTGAGGTTTCTACAGATGCTGTGGAAACCTCGGAAGACGATGCGATGTTTGTTGCCGTTGATGCTTTAAAATCACCCAATAATGAGATTCAGCAGTATATTTCTTCACAGGTACAAATTGACGAGACGCATATTCGCATGACTGCTGATAAAATGGGAGAGGTATATCTCTCCGGAAAAGCAGAATCCGTATCTGCTTTTCGTTACGGAAGATTTTCTTTTTGTATCAATACTATGAAAGGCGTAGGATTGTTTCCTGCAATTTGGATGTTGCCATCCAATACCAATACCGATTATCCGGAAGTAGATATTTATGAACTGATTGGGAATGAACCCAACATATTTTATGGAGTGCTACATTACATGGAGGAAAGTGAAAAATCAAGAGATTTTTTTAGACATACCTTTCCAGTTGATAAAATACCGGAAACATACCGTATTACATTTGAATGGACGCCGGAAGAAATGATCTGGTATCTGGAAGATGAAGTAGTCTATACGATTCGGGAGAATGTTCCAGATGAACCGATGTATTTTATTTTTAATCTTGCGGTAGGAGGAGATTGGCCGGGAAGTCCGGACGCTTATACTGAGTTCCCGGCGATGTTTGAGGTGAAAATTCTGGAGTTTGAGCCGCAGGAAATCTATTCGAGATAAGGAAAGAATGATACTATGCAGGTAAAAAGAACCGAGCAAAAATTTATATTAAACAGTCAGGAACGTGTTCTTGCACAAAAGAGCATTGGCGCAGTTATGCCGAAAGACCCCTACTGTGTTTCGGCGGACGGCTATGAGATCCGATCGCTTTATTTTGATACCTTTTCTGATCGAGCTTGCGCTGAAAAAGAAGAAGGCTTGCAAGAGCATGAAAAAATTCGGGCAAGGATTTACGGAACGAATGACCGTATCATAAAGTTGGAAAGCAAAAGGAAGAATGGAGAATTACAAACAAAAGACAGTATGTTGATCGATCGAAACACATTGGAAAATTTATGTGTCGGAAATTACAACGTCCTTTTGCAAAGTAATGATCCGCTGGCCATGTATTTTTACATAAAACTTTCTCAGGGGATGGCACCGAAAGTGATTATACAATACAAAAGAGTGTCCTACTGTGCTGCCGGTAATCATACGAGGATTACATTTGACACCGATATACGAGCCACTGAGAGCAATTTTGATTTGTTTCAAGAGAAACTGCTGACTTATCCAATTCTTTCGTCAGATCAGACGATTATGGAAGTAAAATATAATAACTTCCTTTTTGGATATATAAAAGAGGCGTTAGCCGGAGTAAAAAAATCCACCACATCTTTCAGTAAATATTCTAACGGAAGAATGTTTTATAAATACATGATATAGGGAGAGAGTAGAAATGAAGGAATTTATTATTGAAAATCTTTTGGCGGGAAGTACTGTGTCTTTTTTAGATGTTGCCATTAAGCTTTTTATGGCACTTGTTATTGGTGCCACTATCTACATAGCATACTATTTTACATCAAGCAAAGTTTCCTATAACAGCAATTTTAACCTTTCTCTGGTTGCCATGGCGATTATTACCACAGCGATTATGGCAGTTATTACGAATAATATTGCGTTATCTTTGGGTATGGTCGGTGCATTGTCAATCATTCGTTTTCGTACAGCTATCAAGGACCCACGTGATGCCATGTTCATCTTCTGGAGTATTATGGTGGGTATCTGCTGCGGAGTTGCACAGTATGTGATTGCGATTGCCAGCACGGCGGTTCTCTTTTTATTCTTTATTCTTGCAAAAAATGTCAAAGAGGAAAAAAGATATATTTTAATTATTCGCTGTGAAGTTGATGCAATGGAATATGTGAAATCGGTTACCTACCGCTATTTCAAAAACAGCCGAATCTCAGTTCAAAATACAACCAGTGAATATGCAGAATTTATCTATGAATTGAAACAATTTGAAAAGACCAAAACAGATGATTTTCTCAAAGAATTGTATGCTTGCAAAAAAATTGAGTGTGCAAACTTTGTTTTACAGGAAGATAAAGCAAGTGTATAAGGGAGCGATTCTGTTATGAGAAGAAAATGGCTTATGCTTGGTGTGGTACTCAGTTTATGTATGGTAGTTGCAATTCTACCCCGTTATCCAAAAGTACATACTTCCGTTGTTCATCAGCATCAGAGCTATCCTGCGGAAAACAAAGAAATTACCGGCTTTGATGAGAACGGTGTTTTGACCTCCCATCTGCCGCTGATCGTTTTGAAAGCGGACGGAAATGTTATCCCAGGTGCCGATATACCAACAGATCAGGAACTGTACTGTGAATTTTCTGTAATCGATAATGACAGTCATATAAACCGTTCAGCAGATACTCCAACTCAAACAGGAAAAATGGCAATCAATATTCGAGGAAATTCTTCTCGCTATTTTAGCAAAAAACAATATGCCATCAGAACGGTAGATGAGGCAGGACTGCCATTGAAAACAGCTTTTCTTGGTATGCCGGCAGAAACCACATGGGTGTTAAATGGAAGTAATATAGACTATTCCCAGATTCGTAACTACATGATGTATAATATTTCTTCTGAAATTATGGATTATGCGCCGCGATGTCGACTTTGCGAGGTGTTTCTGACAAATGCAGACGGCGAGTTGGAATATCAGGGGCTGTATACCATGATAGAAAAACCAAAGGTTTCGAAAGAACGATTGGACTTGACACCCTACAATCCGAAATATACGGAAACCTCTTTTGTTGTGCAGATGAATAGACGGATTGATGATGCAAGGATCGATCATCTGAAACCGGATGATGTTGATGTGTATTCTGCCAATTTGGAATATCCTGATGTGGAAAAGATTACGGATTCCTCATTGCAATATATACAAAAAGAGATACTCCAATTTGAAAAAACACTTTACGATGCGGAGTATTCCGATAATTGGGAAAAGGTGAATCAACGCACCGATTTGGACAGCTTTGTAGATTATTATATTATCAATGAATTTTTTCAGAATTATGATGCCGGAACACGCTCCACCTATCTCTATAAAAATTTAGGCGGTAAATTTTCTATAGGACCGGTGTGGGACTTCGATGCTGCGTTTAATAACTATACGGGAATGAATTTTACTCCTGATCTGATAGAAACAGGTGCTACATTTTACTATTTTTATCTTACTCATAATCCTGAATTTGTGAAACGATGCTGTGAACGCTATAAGGAGCTTCGCAAGACGGTTTTATCGGAAGAATATCTGCTTAAATATATAGACGAGAGCAGTATGTACTTAGGCAGCGCAGTGATTAGAAATTGTGATAAATGGTATGATGGAGATTATTCTCTCTATTATGGTGATATAGAAAAGATGCAAACATTCGTTATAGAAAGAGGCAAATGGATGGATGAGCATTTTAAAGAATATATAGCGATTGTAAGGTAAGCGAAGATGAAGAACATGAAAAAAGGATTTACAATCAGCGTCATGACAGCTGTTTTGTGTATTATTTGTATATGCTTGATATTTCATTGTTTTGATGGAAATAAATGTGAAAAAAATAATATATTCAGAACCAATCAGAAAAAAATAGAAATTCTGCAAGATGGAAGCTGGACGGATTTTGAGATAAAAGGCGTCAATATCGGAACCGGTTATCCGGGAGTGTTTCCAAATGAATTCGGTATCAGTGAGGAAACCTATGCTCGATGGTTCAACCTGATCGGGGAAATGAATGCCAATACGATCCGGGTTTATAAAATACAATCGCCATGGTTTTATAAAGCCTTTGCCCAATATAATGAAACTCATGAAAATAAAATTTATCTCGTTCAAGGTGTAGATTTTAGTGAGGATTTGATGTTTTCGGAAGAAAATTTGCTGAATCCGAAGCAGAAAAACAAAGTCTTTCAAGAAACCAAAAAGACAGTTGATGCATTACATGGGGAAAATATAACGTTTGATACAGACACAGGAAAAATGTATTACTATAGTAATGATGTTTCCGACTATGTATTAGGATATGTTTTAGGCGTGGAATGGGACGAAATGTTTGTAGATTATGTATGTCGTTTTAATGAAGGGATTGCGCCTTATCAAGGAACCTATATATCCAGTAGGCAGGAGGCAAATGCCTTCGAGATTTTCTTCTCTCAGTGGGGAGATTATCTTTTAAAATATGAAGATGAAACTTACGGAACCCAGAAACTTCTCTCCTTTGCCAACTGGCCGGAAACAGATCCACTGGTAAATGAGGTATCCCCCAAACTATCGGTTGCATCAGTTACAGAAAATACAGAAGCCTTTATTGACCTTGAAAATCTACAACTTTCCGATAAGGTGGAGAGTGGGATGTTCGCTTCTTATAATGTCTATCCCTACTTTCCTGCCAGCCTTCAGTATGGAAAATATACGGAGTATATTGATGACGAAGGTAATCGAAATCCCTATCGGAAATATCTGATGGAGCTTGTTGATCATCATTCCTGTCCGGTTATTATCACCGAATACGGAGTTCCTGCTTCCAGAAGCCCAGCATATAAAGATGTGTGGAGAAATTTATCGCAGGGTGGAAATAACGAAACCGAACAAGGTATTGCCTTGCTGAAGATGTATGAGGATATTCAGAAAGCGGGTTGCGCTGGAGGGATGGTATTCACATGGCAGGACGAATGGTTTAAGCGTTCATGGAATGAAAAAAATTTGTCCGATCCGGATGGCAGAGCAAGCTGGAGTAATGCACAGAGTATAGAGCAGTTTTACGGATTGCTTGCATTTGAGCCGGGAGATGGCAAGGTTGAAAACTATCCGGATGGAAAAATTTCAGAATGGTCGAAAGAAGATGTTGTATTAGAAAATAATGATACGAAACTCAGTATGAAATCGGATGAAAAATATATTTATTTTATGGTGCAGGGGTTATCTGATATTAAAAGTGGCAATTCTATTAATCTTGCACTGGATGTTCTGCCAAACGCAGGAACAACCTATACAGAAAACTTAGACTTTGCCATCCCGGTGGATTTTTTGATTCAAATCAATGCAGAAAAAGGCAGTAAGCTATTGGTTCATGACGATTCGGATTTGGCTGTTTATTCGATTGCAGTCAAAAACAAAAGTGCGGCAGTTGACGAAATTTATAAAAAAGCTGAGGAATTAATGCTGCCGTTGAAAAATAATACCGATACATTTCATGTTGCTTCCAGAGCAAGTGGCAGTGTAAATAACTTCCTTTTGAATGAAAAGCCTCTTGAAAAGGTTGGGATGTTAAAGCATGGGAACGCTAATCCGAACAGTGAGAATTATGATTCCAACGCAGATTACTGCATCAACGGTGATATCGTAGAGGTTAGAATCCCGTGGGCGCTTCTGAATTTTTATGACCCTTCTAAATGTATGGTAATTGATGATTATCACAAAAACGATTTTAATATCAAGGGTTTGAAAATCGAGGAGATTTATGCGGCTGTCTACTATGACAATCAGGAAAGCGTGACTGATTTCGGTACATATAAATTAAAAGGCTGGAAAACCCCGCAGTTTCATGAACGGTTAAAGGAATCATACTATCTGCTTCAAAAAGCGTTTGGAGGTGACTGATATGGTGATTCATAATTTTTATATGGTTATATTGTATACTCTATGTGGATATAGTTTACTTTGTTTATGTGTTAAATTGCTTTTGGATAGGAACAGAGAAAAAAAGGCAGAGAAAAAGAAAAAAATAATTTGTGATTTTTTCCTTTTTCGTTCCAAAAAAGAACCTGCAGAAGCATCCCTCATTATGAGGTTAGCACAGGACGATTTCCTGTTCGCTTATATCTGTGAATGTTACATAAAACTCAGTTCGCAATATACATTGCATAAACAACAAAAAATGTCAAAATATATGCAGTCTCTTATGGAATATAAAATTGACTCTCTGGTAAAAGAGGATGTGCAGACACGATGTTTGATTTTGAAATACCTATGTCAAATGGGAATTCATTCGGATACAATTAACCAATTCATCTATAAGTGCAGTCAGCAATCTAAGCTGGAACAGGCATGGGTAAAAGCAATTGGCCTAAGCGAAAATAAAGTTTCCGAAGAAGTTCCTGTAAAGGCTGTGTGTAAGGTGGGATAAAAAGATGATGCTGATTTATATGATACGTGTTTTATTTGTCTTGTTTTTTGTATATACAGTAATCTATCTTTTCCAAATGGGAATCAGTCTCTGTATCTCGATTTATCGCCTTGAAAAATATAAGAAAAATAAAACGCTTAATCGAGAACTATTTCCCACCGCATTTGCCAAACGGATTCCGGTTAGCGTTATTATTCCCGCATACAACGAGGCGGCTTGTATAACAGAAACAATCGAAGCTTTATTTGAGGAAGATTATCCGAATCTGGAAATTATTGTAGTAGATGATGGCTCAAATGATAACATGGAATCTCTTGTAGTAAAGAGATTCGGACTGATAAAAGAACCTGTTTTGTCTGAATTTGAATTGAAGGCAAAACCGATTCTTCGTCAATATCGAAAAGTATTTGATGAAAAAACGCTTATTTTTATACATAAGGAAAACGGTGGAAAATCAGATGCGCTTAACTGCGGACTAAATATTTGTCATAGCCCATACTGCGTTATGCTGGACGCTGATACAAAAGTTCAACGAGGCTCCATCCGCATAATGATGAGTTGCTTTTTGATGAATCCCAAAACCATTGTTTGTGCAGGTGCTGTTGGCAGTGAAAATTTGAAAAATTATCCAAAACTTACTTTTTTGAAGAAAGCACTGGTTGTTTTCCAAATATTAGAATATTATCGGACATTTTATATGCAAAGAATAATGTTCGATCATATCAATGCGAATATTATTGTCTCCGGTGCGTTTGCCATGTTTGATACTGATTTAGTGAAACGGGTTGGTGGCTACCAAGTAAATACAATTGGAGAGGACATGGAACTGACCATGCGTCTCCATGCGTTTTGTGCTTCACAGGGAAAAGAATATCACATCGCATATGCTCCGGAAGCAAAGTGCATGACGCAGCTGCCGTTTACATATAAAGACTACTATCATCAAAGGCGGCGTTGGCATATCGGGCTGCTGCAAAGTATGAAATTTCATAAATATATGCTTGGAAATAAAAATTATGGATGGGCTGGAATCACATCCGGTACATTTTTCATTTTGTATGAACTTCTTGCACCGTTTTTGGAGATCATTGGGGTGGCTACCTTAATCGCAGCCAATTTACTGGATATTTTGAATCTTCAATTCACCATACAGGCAACTATCCTATATACGTTGATTGTTATATGGATACAGGCAATTCTTGTAAGTGCTGTTAATCGGTATAAAGTGGAACCGATTAACGGCAAACAGCGATGGATTTTGTTTCTGATTTCTATATTTGAGATAGTATTTTTTCATCCGCTCAATATTGTAATAAAAATAATAGCGACAGCTATGAACTATTGGCACAGAAAAAGCTGGGAACATATTCAGCGTATTGAAACGAACCGGTAAAGACTTTTTGATTCTTTATCACATCCGCTCAGAGATTTCGAAGATAAGCTAAATAAAATAGCTATAAAAAATCCATCAGATTTCATTTTTCCTATTAGGATGAAGGCTTATGGATTATTTTATTTTTGGAGAATTTATGAGCTGTTTCATCGATTTTATAGATATAAATTTGTTGGAGAAATACACCTTGACAAATCTCGTCTCAAAAGCGGATTTTGGAAACCTACGCCAAGCAGAACGGCTTTACCAATCTGCGCTGGTACACCGACGACGGCTTCTCCGGCGCAAACTTCCAGCGCCCCGGTTTTCAAGCCATGCTTGCAGACATTGAAGCCGGGAAAGTGGGTACGGTCATCGTCAAGGACATGAGCCGGTTAGGGAGAAACTACTTGCAGGTGGGATTTTACACGGAAATGCTGTTCCCTCAAAAGGGAGTGCGGTTTATCGCTGTCAACGACAATGTGGACAGCGCAAACGGCGGCATGGACAACGATTTTACCCCTCTGCGAAATCTGTTCAACGAATGGCTGGTGAGAGATACGAGCAAGAAAATCAAGGCAGTAAAACGAGCAAAAGGCATGAGTGGCAAACCTGTTACCAGCAAGCCGGTATATGGCTACCTCATGGACGAGGACGAGAACTATCTCGTTGACGAGGAAACCTCGCCGGTTGTCCAGCAGATATACCAGCTTTGCCTTGCCGGGAATGGCCCGACCAAGATTGCCCGTATGCTTACGGAGCAGCAAATCCCCACGCCGGGGACGCTGGAATACCGCAGGACGGGCAGCACACGCCGCTACCACCCCGGCTATGAGTGCAAGTGGGCGACGAACACCGTCGTTCATATCCTCGAAAACCGGGAGTACACCGGCTGTCTGGTAAACTTTAAGACGGAGAAGCCCTCTTACAAGGTCAAGCACAGTGTAGAGAACCCCGTGGAGAAGCAGGCCATTTTCCCCGACCACCATGAGCCGATTATCGACACGGAAACATGGGAGCGCGTGCAGGAGTTACGCAAGCAGCGCAAACGCCCGAACCGCTATGATGAAGTGGGGCTGTTCTCCGGTATGCTGTTCTGCGCCGACTGCGGCCATGTGATGTACCAGCAGCGGTATCAGAACAAAACCCGCAAGCAGGACTGTTACATCTGCGGCAGCTACAAGAAGCGCACCCGCGACTGTACGGCACACTTTATCCGCACAGACCTGTTGACCGCTGGCGTCCTCTCCAATCTCCGACAAGTGACGGAATACGCCGCCAAGCATGAGAGCCGCTTTGTGAAGCTGCTTATCCAGCAGAACGAGATCGGCGGCAAGAGAAAGACCGCCGCAGCCACCAAGCAGCTTGAACAGGCGCAGGAGCGTATTGCCGAAGTGAGCCGCATTATCAAGCGGCTGTATGAGGACAATGTGAACGGCAAAATCAGCGACGAGCGTTTCATGGAACTGTCGGCAGACTATGAGCAGGAACAGCGGGAACTGAAAGACCGCGCCGCCGCTTTACAGGAGGAACTTTCCAAGTCGCAGGCCGCCACCGTCAACGCGGAAAAGTTTATGGGGATTGTCCGAAAGCACCTTGCCTTTGAGGAACTTACCCCCACCCTCTTGCGGGAAATGATTGAGAAAATCGTCGTGCATGAGTGCAGCTATGACGAGAACGGCACCCGCAGGCAGGACATTGAGATTTATTACAGCTTTGTCGGCAAGATTGACTTGCCCGAAGCCTAACGCCCGACCTATCCGACACAATGGCCAAGTGCCGGATAGGAACGGCAAAATTTTTTACACTTCTATTACTTCTTTATCGCACATAAGCAAATCTTTGGGGGTTATCAGACCTTTTTGTGTCATGGTTGCTCACCTTACATCATTTAAAATGGCAGCGGAAGTGCAGAAGTAGAATCGTCTATCACAATATGTTATGAATTTACCAGTTTTTTACTGTTTTTTCAACCCTAAACGATAAGATTTGATATAGTATTATTTAAAAAGAGATTTCAAAACTCGTTCTGAATATAAGTCCATACGATGGTCCCCCAACATCAGAAGCCTGAATAATATAAATTACATCACCAAGAACAAATTCTGTATTTCACTTGAGTTATAATAAAAAGGCCATCGACAAAAGTCGATAGCCTTTTTATATGGTTATGGTGCGCCCGACAGGAGTCGAACCTGCGGCCTTTGGAGTCGGAGTCCAACGCTCTATCCAGCTGAGCTACGGACGCACATCAATGCGACGTGAATTATTATAACACAAAGTTTTCGCTTTGCAAAGCCCATACAAAACTTTTTTTAAAATGTTTGGCAGATTGCTTTCTTGTGGCCCCCGCCCAAAGGGGGTATACTGGTAGCAGCACACCAGAACACGCCCGCCGGGCGCACAAGGGGGAATCACCAAATGAACGAACACCGCAAAAAAGTTATCCTCGATGTCGACACGGGCACCGACGACGCCCTGGCCATCCTCATGGCCCTCACCGACCCGGGATTAGAGGTCATCGGCATCACCGTCACCCAGGGCAACCAGCCCCTGGAAAACTGCGTCGACAACACCCTGCGGGTGGTCGATTTGCTGGGGGCCGACGTGCCGGTCTACGCCGGCTGCTCGGCGCCCATGGTCCGCTCCCTCTCCAAGGGGCGGATGGCCCAAAACCCCGAAAACGTCGTCTCCGCCGAGGTGGACGGCAAACCGGTCATCCTCCACCCGCCCCACCTCGACCTACCCGCCCCCCACTCCAAGCCGCAGCAGATGCACGCCTGCTCCTACCTGGTCGAGACCCTCCGCCGCAGCGAGGAGAAGGTGACCATCATCCCCGTGGGCCCGCCCACCAACGTGGGGATGACCTTTCGCATGGCCCCCGACCTAAAGGACCACGTCGAAGAGGTGGTCTTCATGGGCGGCGCGGTGGACCGGGGCAACATCACCCCCGTGGGCGAGGCGAACTTTGTCCACGACCCCGAGGCGGCCAAAATCGTCCTCGACAGCGGCGTCAACTGCCGGGTGATCACCCTCAACGCCACCCACAGCGCAGAGATGACCCGGGCCGACGCCGACAAGATCCTCGCCTTGGGCACCCCCGCCGCCAAGTTTGTCGGCGAGCTGATGAAGGGCCGCATCCTGGTGGGGGAGACCCTGGGTTGGACGGAAAAGGGCGAAAAGGCTGGAGACGCCCTCCACGACGCCCTGGCTGTGGCCGCCGTCATCGACCCCAGTGTCATCACCGACCTGCGCCGGCAGAAGTGCGACATGGACATTGCCGGCGGCGCCGCCGACGGCCAGCTGGTGGTGGAACACCGCAACGAAAACGACGAGTCGGTCAACACCTGGGTCGCCTACCGGGCCGATAAACCCAAGTTCTTCGAGATGCTCTACCGGCATGTCGAGGCGGCGGGCCGCCTGTAAATAGGGAAGGAGGATCTCTGTGAAATCTCGCTTTTTGCACACCAACCTGAACGTCACCGATTTGGAGCGCAGCATCGCCTTCTATGAAAAGGCCCTCGGCCTGCGCGAGGAAAAGCGCAAAGAGGCCGCCGACGGCAGCTTCACCCTGGCCTTTCTCGGCGACGGCGAAACCGATTATCAGTTGGAACTCACCTGCCTGAAAGACCATCCCCAGCCCTATGAGCTGGGGGAGAACGAAAGTCACATCGCCTTTCGGGTCGCCGACCGGGCCGCCGCCCACGCCCTCCACCAGGAGATGGGCTGCATCTGCTTTGAAAACGAGGCCATGGGCCTCTACTTCATCGAAGACCCTGACGGCTACTGGCTCGAAATCCTCGACTAGACTTGTCCCCAAGAGAGAAGGGGGGGGATCATCCCCGCCCCCTCTTTTTTTTGTGTATTTACAGCTCTAGCGAGAAGGACTGCCCCCGCCGCTCGATGCGGACCACCCGATCCCGGTACTCTGCCGCCCGGGGGTCGCGCTCCAGCCAGTCAAACACCCGGCCGTCGTCCCCAAAGTGCATGGGCAGCACCCGCTCTACCTCGACACGGCGCAGGAAGTAGTCCATCCCGAGGAGATAGGCCGGCTGTTCCAGCCGCGGGTCCAGGGGCAGAAAGGCCAGGTCGATTTGCTCGCCCGCCAAACTGTCGATCTCCTTCTTATATAAAAGGGCCATTTCACGGTTGTCCTCTTCCGGCTCTCCCTCCCAGTGCCACCAGTTCAGGTCGCCGCCGTGGTAGAGGGTCAACCCCTCGGTCTTGATGAGAAAGGCCACCCCCAAGTCGGTGGAGTGTAGCGCCCGCAGGGTGAAGTCGCCAAAGTCCCGCTCCTCTCCCGGGGCGATGGCCGCGGCGATCCCCGGCCGGTGGGGAATGTCACTTGAAAGGACGTAGCGCACCCCGGGAATGGCTCCCCGCCAGCCAAAAATCACCCGGTTAAAGTGGTCAAAGTGCCCGTGGGAGACCAGTACCACCGTCTCTTTCCCCAGCGCTGCGATCTCCCGCGGATTGATGACCCCGTGGCGCAGCCCCCCTGAGGGCGGGTCATCCAGGTAGTAGTCAAAGATAAACAGGTGTTTTTCGGTCTCCAGGGCAAAGCCGCTGTTGTAGAGATAGTGCACCGTCGCCTGCATGGCTCTCGGCCTCCTTTGACGGCAAAAGCTTGCCGTCCATTTTTTTATAATAGGATTCCCGTTTGCCTATTAGCATACCACCCCATAAGAGCCAAGGCAATGAAAATACAAACTGTATTCCAGTGAGGGACAAGCCGGGCGTTCTACCAGGTAAAAAATACCTAAAGTATAGGAAAAGGGGAGTTCATCAAAAAAGTGATTTTTCTTTTCAAAAAAAGCGAAATAATCTATTGACAGCAGGAGGCGGTCATGGTATTATACAAAAGCTGTCCGCGAGGGAAGCGCACGGGAGTGCGGTTTTCGAGGAGCAGGCCCCGGATTTCGAACCGAGAGGGGAGAAAAAAGGGGTTGACAAAAAGAAGGCAGCGAGATATAATAAAAGGCACGGCGAGATGCCGAACGGACCTTGA